>JAUQXC010000444.1 GCA_030834825.1 Thermoflexales bacterium | reverse complement strand
CAGGCACAGCTTTCAAACGCCCTTCGCCATAGCGGCGTCGATCTTCGAAGCTGGGCACTTCGACCACTTTCAACTTCGCTTGCAAGGCCCGGATGTTCATAATGGTTTCAATCTCGAAGCCGTCGCCATTCAAGTGCAGCTTGGGCAGGGTATCCGCCCAAAACGCATTGTAGCCATAGCACAGGTCGCTGTAGGAACTGCCAAACAGCCAGCGCACCATCACCACAAAGCACCAATTCCCCAGGCGTCGATAGAAAGGCATGTCGGCTGTGCCGCCGCCCTGAATAAAGCGTGATCCTTTGGCAAAGTCCGCGCCAGCCAGAAGTGTGCTGACAAAGGCCGCAATTTCAGCGGGATCGTTTGAGCCATCGGCATCCAGCATCACGATGATGTCACCGCGTGCGGCCGCGAAACCAGAGCGCAGGGCGGCGCCCTTGCCGCGGCCTTCTTGTTGGACAATGCGAATGTCAGGGTGTAGCTGTTGTGCCACTTCCGCGGTGCCGTCCACCGAGTGGCCATCGACCAGGACCACTTCATCCACCCAGTCGGGGATGAGGGGTAACACGTGCGGTAAGTTCTCCGCCTCATTCAAAGCCGGAATCACGGCTGTAACAGTGGGAACATAGCCGGGGGGAAGAGCCCGTGTTTGGTGTTTATTGAGTTTCCAACGATCAAAGATAAAGGCCCAGAAAAAACTTGCTCTGGGTGTCAGGGAAGTGCGCTGCCTCATGAGACTGCCTCCTGTCATTTCTACTTGGCTGGTTGATTTCCGTCATCTCTTTTTACTATCCGGGTTGTGCAGACCCTGTTGCCCTACTCTTACTGGGAGACTGCAACCCGGCCCCGTTTTTCCTCGGTCGTTCGTGTGAAAGGATTTTTCGCCGCTGTTGATTAGAAGCAGCACTAGCTGCTGATGACAGCAGCTAGTTGGTTGTCTCTTGCATTTCACTCCCGCGTGCGTTTTGAATCTTCTGGAAGGGAAACATCTTTATTTTTTAAAGACTACCACATAAAACTAAAAAAGTCCTCAACAACTTGCTAAAAAAACTCTAAAAATACAGGCTTTTTAAGGGTTTGTTTTCAATTTCAACGAAAGCTACCTGGTTCTAACTTTTCCTTGAAATCGCTCTGGTGTGCGAAAGCTCTCAGCGTATAAAAAAGATAGTCGGTTTGTAGCAGGTGTGAGCGCCGCCCGAATGCGATTAAAGGCACGAAGGCCTCCCAAAAATTTTAAGGAAGAATCTGGTCCATTGACGTTTACGTGGAAGGATTGTGAGGGTTGCAAGCTTCTACAAAGATGCATGTCTAAAGCCCGGACTGACCCTATGCGCGTGATCATCGTAGCTATGCCCGCGGCGTTAAAGCGTTTGATCGGAATGAAAACCAAGAAGGATGATGTTGCGACGTGACCCAACAATCGGTAGTGACAGTAACGGCGTAAGTGAGTGTGATGAATGGCCTGCTCGTCTTAAGGTGTTATGAGGGGTCGGGACAAACCAGGGCTAGTTGAGCCATGACGGAACTTTGTTCAAACGAGCTGCGTCATAACAGTAAATCGCCCGCCAATTGAACACAAATTGAATATTGAATAAGGAGAGAACATCATGTTCCGCAAGCCGCTCTTCCTGGGTCTGCTGATCGCTGCAGCAGTCCTGGCTGGCGCAGTGTGGTTCGACATCCAGGATCACGCTCGTCTGCCCGCTTCCACCTCACAACACGAGACGATTGTGCTCGGTCAGGATCGCTTCGTCCCCGGTAGTCACGCGGCGCTGCGTGTGATTGTCCGGGATAGTCTCACCGCCCAACCGCTGCCCTCTGCCACCATCCATATTTCGCTACACTCATCCGATCGTCAACTGAAACTGCCGCTCTATGACGGTCACACCGACCGTACCGGCAGCGCCGCCGTCGCTTTTCAAGTGCCAGCTGAAGCGACGGCGGGACAGCAGCTGGTGATCGAAACGATTTCCGCCGCCGGGATCGATCGCTTCGAGCAGCCGATCAAGATCGAGCGCGACTATCGCATCCTGCTCACCACCGACAAGCCGCTCTATCAACCCGGCCAGATCATTCACCTGCGCCTGTTGGCGCTAAACGCGTTCGATCGAAAACCGGCAGCCGGCCAACCGATCGACGTGACGATCGCCGACGGCAAAGGCAACAAGGTCTTCCACCAGGCCCTCACGACATCGGACTTTGGCGTGGCTTTCGCCGATTTTCAGCTGGCCGATCAAGTGAACACTGGCAATTACCAGATTACCGCACAGTTGGGCAATGCTTCGGCTGAAAAAACCGTCGAAGTGAAATACTATGTGCTGCCCAAGTTTGCCATCACGTGGTCGGCCGATCGCACGTTCTATCAACCCGGCCAGCATGTGCACGGCACGGTGAGTGCCAATTACTTCTTCGGCAAGCCGGTCAGCGACGGCACCGTGACGCTGGAGGGCTCCACGTTTGACGTGGAACGCCAGGTCACTTTCTCCTTGCAAGGCCAGACGGATGCCAACGGCAACTTTGAATTTGAATTCGATCTGCCGTCGTCTCTGGCCGGCAGCGATCTCGATCAAGGGCTGGCGCGCTTCTATGTGCAAGCCACGATAATCGATCAGGCGCAGCATCGTGAGACAGCGAACACCTCGCTGGCGGTGTCGGCCAACCCGATCGTGATCCGCGCTATCCCGGAGAGCGGGCAGTTCCGATCGGGCGTGGAGAACATTCTCTACGTGCTCACCAGCACGCCCGACGGTATGCCGATCGCAACCGATCTCAACCTTGTCATCAACCATCCTCCACAGACCTTCGCCGTGCACACCGACCAATATGGCCTGGCCGAAGTGCACTTGACGCCAAGCGATCCGCGCTTGAGTTTGTCCATTCAAGCCAAAGCCACTAACGGCGCGACCACCACACAGAACTTCAGCTTCGACGGGGATCCCGCCGTGACGATCTTGCTGCGACCCGATCGTCCCGTCTATCGCGTGGGCGATGGGATGCAGCTGTCGATCTTCACCGCCCAGGCGCAGGGCACGGCCTATCTCGATCTGATCCGCGAGGGGCAGACCCTGAGCACGCGCGCCGTGCAACTGCACGAGGGGCGTGGCGAAGTGGTAATCGATCTGACGCCCGATCACGCGGGCACGCTGGAACTGCATGCCTATCAAGTGCAGCCGGACGGGCAGATCATTCGCGATACACGGACGGTGCTGATCGATACGATCAGCGATCTCGACATCGCGCTGCGGACTGATCGAGAGATGTACCGCCCCGGTGATCAGGCGCAGCTCAACGTTGCGATCAAAGACGCGCAGGGCGCAGGTGTACCAGCGGCTCTCGGTCTCGCCATCGTTGACGAAGCGGTCTTCGCGTTAGCCGAGCAGGATCCCGGCTTTGCCAAGCTTTACTTCTTGCTGGAACAGGAACTGTTGCAGCCCAAATACGAGCTGCATGACTTCAGCCCGGCTCGCACGTTGCGTGGCGACTCGACGCCGAGTACTGCGCAGCAGATCGCCGCGCGGGCTTCGCTGGCGCAGTCTGCGCCTCAGGGTGACTTCAGTCTGGCGGCCAATACTCATGCCGCCGCGCAACAGCGCAGCGAAGAACAACTGCGGCCCGTGCGCGAGCAACAAAGCGCCTACTTTGGGCGCTTGAATGGTTGGCTGTACTTTGCCTGGACCATGTTGTCGTGGCTGATCCTGGGGTTGACCATGCACACGCTCGATCGGCGTCAGACATTGAATGCAGCCTTTGGCTTGAGTATGCTGCTGATCGTCGGCGCTTGCGGGTTGGTATTCTCACTGCGCGAACATTGGGAGATCGTCTTGATCGTTGTGATCGCGCTGGGGTTGCTCGGCTTAAGCGCCGCGGCGTGGCGGCGCAAGGATCGTGAATTGCAATGGACGGTCGTCGCGTTGCTGGTCTATGTGTTGATCGGCGGCCTGATCGTGGCCATCGGTTCTTATCCACACGATCACTTCAACAACAGTCTGAAAGTCTTTGGGTTCTTAGGTGTCGTACTGGTAGCGTTGGCCTACTTCATGTTGTTGGCCGATGCCTTCGGCGGGAAAGCCTTCAAAGGATCGTTCACCACCCTTCTCACGTTGTTGCTGGCGCTGCTCGTCGGCTGTGCACCGGCTGTGCCTGCGCCAACGCAGGCACCTGCTCCTCAGCCAACCGCTGCCCCTGCTGAACAAAAGCCGACTGAACCACAAATGATCAGCGACAAGGCGGGCAGCGGCGCAGCAGAACCACGCCTGCGTCAATACTTCCCTGAAACCATGTTGTGGCTGCCCGACGCCGTGACGGATCAGAACGGCCAGATCCAGATCGCTGTGCCCATCGCCGACAGCATCACCACGTGGCGTATGACGGCGCTGGCCTCGTCGCGCGACGGACGCCTGGGCAGCACCACGCGCGGCCTGCGCGTGTTTCAAGATTTCTTCATCGATCTCGATCTGCCGGTAGCCTTGACGGTGGGCGATGAGATCGCGGTACCGGTGGGCGTGTTCAACTACCTGACCGAGCGACAAACGGTGCGCCTGGAAGTGGCACCAGCCGATTGGTTTGAGCTGCTCGACGAGCCGATCAAATCGATTGACATCGCGAGCAACGAGGTGAGCGTGGTGTACTTCCGGCTGCGCGCTAAAGCGCAGGGATTGCTGCCGTTCAAGGTGTCCGCTTATGGTCCCAGTATGTCGGACGCGCTTCAGAAGATGGTGCGGGTTGAGCCGAATGGCAAAGCTTTTGCCACGACTCAATCCGATCGCTTAACGGCCAATACGACGTTAAAGCGCACGGTGAATATTCCAGCGCGAGCCATTCCGGGCGCGTCGACGATCGCCGTGAAGATTTACCCGGGTGTGTTGAGCCAGATCGTGGAAGGTCTGGATAGTATTTTGCGCCTGCCCGATGGCTGTTTCGAGCAAACTTCTTCGACGACATATCCCAACGTGTTAGTGCTCGACTATCTGCGCGAGACGCAGCAAGCCGTGCCGGACGTGCAGTTGAAAGCAGAGCAGTACATTAACACCGGGTATCAGCGCTTGACGACGTTTGAAGTGCCGGGCGGTGGCTTCTCACTGTGGGGGCAGGTGCCGCCCGATCGGATGTTGACGGCCTACGGCTTGCAAGAGTTCGCCGACATGCGCCGCGTCCACGCGATCGACGAAGCGCTGGTGCAGCGTGCGGCGGAATGGTTGCTGAGCCAGCAGACCCCCGACGGCTCGTGGCACAACGATCAAGGCCTGGTCCATGAAGATACGTGGCGCAATCTGCAAAACAATCAACTGCCGGTAACGGCCTACATCGTGTGGAGTTTGATCGATGCAGGCTTTGGCAGCGATACGCGCACGCAAACGGGGCTGGCGTACGTGCGCGATCATCGCGGCGAAGCGCACGATCCTTACGTGGTAGCTTTGGTCGCCAATGCGTTAGTCGCCGCCGATCGCGTCGCGAGTGATGAGCGCGCGGCGCCGGCACTCGATCCGCTGACCGAAGAAGTGCTGGGCCGGTTAGTGGAAATGTCGGAGAAGCGCGGCGAGAGCGTGACGTGGTCGAGCAAGATCGCCACGTTCATGGGTAGTCAGGGTAACACGGGTAGTATCGAGACGACGGCGCTGGCGACGCTGGCGCTGCTGCGTGCGAATGTGCATACGGAGGTTGCCAATGCCGGACTGTTGTGGCTGGTGCAAAACAAGGATCCCCAGGGCACGTGGCATACCACCCAGGCAACCGTTCTAGCGTTGAAGGCGCTGCTACAAAGCATCCGTGCGGGCAGCGAAAGCATCGACGCGGCGATCACGATCAAACTTGATGCTGGCACAGCGCACACGCTGCACGTCACGCCGGAGAACTTCGATGTAGTACAGATAGTGTTGTTCGATGATCTCACGCCCGAGCGCGCCCACACGATCGAACTGACTTCGGCGGGTAAGG
>JAUQXC010000443.1 GCA_030834825.1 Thermoflexales bacterium | reverse complement strand
GGCAATTGGAAAGTTTTGGGCGATGCCGTGCGTCACCTCATCCTACCGGCTATTGCGCTGGGTACCATTCCGATGGCCATCATCGCGCGCATGACGCGTTCCAACTTGCTGGACGTGTTGGGATTGGATTACGTCCGCACCGCACGGGCTAAAGGCGTGAAGGAACGATCGGTAGTCTTGAAGCACGGCCTGCGTAACGCCATGCTGCCCCTCGTAACCGTAATCGGCCTGCAGTTCGGCGCCTTGCTGGGCGGTGCGGTGTTGACGGAAACGGTCTTTGGCCTGCCCGGCGTGGGCAAGTTTTTGGTCGATTCCATCTTTGCCCGCGACTATCCGGTGGTGCAGGGCTTCACGTTGGTCATCGCCGTGATATTTGTCATCGTCAATCTGATTGTCGATATTTCATACGCGTATCTTGATCCGCGTGTGCGTTTAAACTAAGCCAGCGTCTTGCTCCTCGACCGGGTTCACGCGGTTTGAGAGCGTCACGCGGCGCACAGCAAATTTTCACAAGGGTTGGACTATGAGTGCAGAGGCCCCACCGGTGCAGGCGGCACAAACCCAGCAAAAGCCCTACAGTTATTGGCGCGAAGTCAGACGACGTTTGTGGCGCAGCCGATCGGCCCGCATCGGGCTGACGATCATTGCGATCGAACTGCTCATTGCCGTCATCGGTCCGCTGCTCATGTCTTACGACCCGATCGATTATCGCGACCCCAATAACAAAGTGCGCACGCCGCCGTGCGTTCATCTGTTAGGCTGTCCGGCAGAGCAGCCCCAGCACATCTTTGGGTTGGATAGCAACGGGCGCGATCTTTTCAGTCGTGTCGTGAATGCCACCCGCGTCTCGTTGTTCATTGGCGTGGCGACCGTCACGTTTGGCATCGTCATCGGCACCCTCATCGGGGCGCTCTCTGGTTTTCTCGGCGGCTGGTTCGACAATATCGTGATGCGCTTCATGGATGTGTTGTTGGCCTTTCCCAGCTTGCTCCTTTCGATCACGCTGGTGGCGATTCTGCGTGCGTTCATCGTACAGGGTAGTGTGTCCCCGCTGCTGCCGGCCCTGTTTGCCATTGGCATCGTGGCGATTCCCGTCTACGCCCGCATCGTGCGCTCCACCGTATTGCAAGTGCGCGAGCAGGATTTTGTGTCTGCCGATCGGGCCTTGGGCGCATCCCCCTGGCGCTTGCTGTTCCATCGAATTCTGCCCAATTCGTTGACGCCTTTGATGGTCGCCGGCACCTTGGGCGTGGCGACGGGAATTCTGGATGCGGCTGCGCTGGGCTTTTTGGGGCTGGGCCAGCAGCCGCCCCATCCCGAATGGGGAACCATGCTGGGCATCGAACGCAGCAGCGTCTTCAATGCGCCCCACCTGTTGATTTTTCCAGGCGTGGCGATCATGATCACGGTGCTGGCCTTTAACCTCGTCGGCGACGGCTTGCGCGATGCGCTGGATCCACGTTTGTATCGCTAATTCATCTCGACCTAACGGCTATGACTAACTCTGCTCAATTCACCTGGAAAACATCAGACTCCCCACGGGGCGAAATTCTGCTTCAAATCCGCGATCTGCGGACCAGCTTCTACACCCACGAAGGCGTCGTCAAGGCCGTGGATGGCGTGAGCTTTGAGGTGCGCCGCGGCGAGATTCTGGGCCTCGTCGGCGAATCCGGCTGCGGTAAGAGCGTCACGTCACTGTCGATCCTGCGCTTGATCGCGCCGCCCGGCCAGATCGACGGCGGCGAAATTTTGTACGAAGGCCGCAATCTGCTGGAACTGAACACTTCGGAAATGACCGCGATGCGTGGCGACCGCATTGCGATGATCTTCCAGCAGCCGACCTCGTCACTGAATCCCGTCTTCAAGGTGGGCGATCAGATCGCCGAAGTCCTGCAAATCCATCAGGGCCTGTCCAAGAAAGAAGGCCAGGCGCGCGCCGTCGAGCTGATGATGCAAGTGGGCATTTCCGATCCGCAGCGCCGTGTCAAAGCGTATCCCCACGAGATGTCGGGCGGCATGGCACAGCGGGTGATGATCGCCATGGCGCTGGCCAGTAAGCCCGATCTGCTGATCGCCGATGAGCCAACCACCGCGCTCGATGTGACGATTCAGGCGCAGATTCTGGACTTGATGCGCAACCTGCAAGCGGAGTATGGCGCCGCCATTATTCTGATTACGCACGATCTGGGCGTGGTCGCCGAGATGGCCGATCGGATTGCGGTGATGTACGCCGGCCAGATCGTGGAAGAAGCCCGCACTGCTGAGTTGTTCGACAATCCCAAGCATCCCTACACGCAGGGCCTCATCGCATCGATTCCGGTGCTGGGTGAGATCAAGGATGAACTCGAAGTCATTCCGGGCAACGTGCCCAATCTGGTGAACCTGCCACCGGGCTGTCGCTTTGCGCCGCGCTGTCGTGCGCGTGTGGCCGCGGGTCTGACGATTTGCACGGAGCAAATGCCGGGATTGAAACCGGTGGCGCTGGAACACACCGCGCGCTGCTGGTTATACGAGTGATGAGTGACAAGCGATGAGTGAATCTACCGAGAACCTGATCGAAGTCGAACACCTGGTCAAATATTTTCCTGTGCGCGGCGGCGTGTTGATGCGTACAGTGGCGCAGGTGAAGGCCGTCGAGGATGTGAGCTTTGTCGTGAAGCGCGGCGAAACCCTGGGGTTGGTGGGTGAGTCGGGCTGCGGTAAATCGACGGTGGGCAAGCTGTTGATCCGCTTGCTCGATCCGACCAAAGGCTCGATCAAGTTCGAAGACCGCGACATCGCCACGGCGGAAGGCGCCGCGCTCAAAGCCCTGCGCCGCGAAATGCAGATCATCTTTCAAGATCCCTTCTCGTCGCTGGATCCGCGCACGCCCATCGGCGATAGCATCGGCGAAGGACTATTGATCCATGGCCTGAAGGATACCCGCCAGCGGCAGAACCAGGTGCAGGAGATCATGCACAAGGTCGGGCTGGAGGACTATCACTACAAGCGTTATCCGCACGAATTCTCCGGCGGGCAGCGGCAGCGTATCGGCATTGCGCGGGCGCTGGTGTTGCGGCCCAAGTTCATCGTGTGCGACGAGCCGGTGTCGGCGCTCGACGTGTCGATCCAGTCGCAGGTCTTGAACTTGCTGCGCGAGTTGCAGCGCGAGTTTGGCCTGACTTACATTTTCATTGCGCACAACATGAGCGTGGTCGAGCACATCAGCGATCGCGTGGCCGTGATGTATCTGGGCAAAATCGTCGAGGTGGCCGAGCGGGTGGAGTTGTATCGCAATCCGCAGCATCCGTACACCCAGGCGTTGCTGTCGGCCATTCCGCTGCACAATGCCAGGATCAAGCGCGAACGTATCATCCTCAAGGGTGATGTGCCCAGCCCGCTCAATCCGCCCACGGGTTGCCGCTTCCATCCGCGCTGCACGGTGGCGATTGATATTTGCTCGCGCGAAGAACCACCCTTGATCGATCTGGGCGGCGGGCATCTGTGCGCGTGTCATCTCAGACAGCCAAAATGAAACCTCCGGGAGGTTTGAACCTCCCGGAGGTTTTGCTTCAAGAGAAACCGGGTTTCTACGTTCTTGGCGTAATGCAATGCTACAGGTAGAAACCCGGTTTCTTGTGACCCCTACAACTTCTCATACGCCGCTTGCCGATTCTTGCGTCGGGCTAATTCACTGGCGTATTGCTTTCCCAAGGTGTCCGCATGTTGGCGCGCCCACTCGGTAAGTTTGGTCTGACCGGCGGGCGGTGACGACGTCACCAGAAGATCGGCCATCAGACCTTCCACCTCATCGCGCGTGATCATCACATCGCCGACTAACTTTCCCAGTATCGCACCCACGACGTAACCGACTGAGGGCGGCACCGACACGATCGGGCGGTTGACGCCGATGATGTTCCCGATCTCCTCCACTAACCGTCGATAGGTAAACGTCTCCGGCCCGATCGCATCGATCACGCGATTCGCGCGATCCTTTCCTTGCTCCACCGCCAGCGCCGCGAAATCGTCTACGTGCATGGGCTGTAGGCGATATTGCCCGTCGCCGAACATACCGAACATCGGCAGCTTGCGCAGCGTCCAGGCGATGTTGTTGATCAAGATATCTTCCTGGCCGAAGAGGACATTGGGACGCAGGATGGCATAGGATAGGCCGGACTCTTGCAGCGCCCGTTCAAGCATCGCCTTGCCTCTGAAATATTCCAGCGGCGAATCCTCCGCGGGATTCGTGATGCTGGTGTGCACCACGCGCGACACGCCCGCTTGTTGGGCCGCCTCGAACAACTTCAAGGTGTTCTCCACTGCCACGGAGTGTTGAAAGCCTGGCTCTTGGGTGTTGAAACGGATCCAGTAGGTGTTGTACAACACGGTTGCGCCACGCAACGATTCGACCAACGCCGTGGGGTGGTCGAAGTTGAAGGGATGCGCCTCGACCTTGTCGTCAAAGGGATTGGCGCGGCGTAGCGAGTTGGTCAACGTGCGGACACGGACGCCTGCTTCAAGCAGGCGCGCGGCGATGTATTTTCCGGAATAACCAAACGCTCCAGTAACGACGTGAAGTTCGGACATGTGAGCCTCCCTGGGCTAGTGATCGGCCCCGGTTTCTTTTGCATGAAAGGACCCCATTGAAAAACTGCTCAGAGCGGATGGTCACATCCGCTGGATATGGCTATCCAGCGGGAGCGGCGGCGTATACCAAA
>JAUQXC010000442.1 GCA_030834825.1 Thermoflexales bacterium | reverse complement strand
ATCCAGACCCAGTTCGCGATGCGTTTCAGATGGGGTTCCGGATGCACGGCCCGCAACTTCGTAAAGACGCGCGTGTATAATTCATCACTAATGCTCATGAGATTGGCCTTTCAAGTCGGTGTGGTGACCAACTCTGATTGTTGCCAGTTTCATGAGCAGATTACAAAGTGTTAGCTACTCAGCGTCAAGCAGCTGGTCTCGGCTGGCTTGCTGCTGCACAACCCTGACGATCCCACGCGAGCGGTTAATAGCTCGGAAAATTGTTATCAAGTGGAAGAACATGCCTTGGCACTTTTGCGACAATTCGGTTCCAAGACCTGGCAGACTTCATTAGAGACCTATCTGGCTGCACGTGAAACACTCGCCGCAAAATATGCGCACGCACGTCACCTTGAGCGCATTCCCTTAAAATTGAAAAACGATCAATCCATCACACTGAGCGCCGGTGTCCATTCCAAACTGATCCGAGCGATCATCGAAGACTTTGCCACGTATTTCGTACCAGGCGGAGAATTAGTCTATGTGGGAGACACCGGATCAAAATGGGGCTACTTTGATCAAGAAATCCTTGCGGCACTTGGTGTGGTGGTTGGTCATCACGGAAAGATGCCGGATGTAGTGATTTACGATCGAGAAAAGAATTGGCTCATTTTAGCGGAAGCCGTGACGAGTACCGGCCCTGTCGATGGAGGCCGTCACTTGGAACTTGCCGAACTCTTCAAGGATTCAAAGGCGGGTCTGGTCTATGTGACAGCTTTTCCTGATCGTGGCGAAATCTTCCGGAGGTTTCTCGCTGTGGTTGCCTGGGAAACCGAGGTCTGGTGTGCGAGTGACCCAACACACCTGATCCACTTTCATGGCATTCGCTTTTTTGGGGCCCTATCACACACCCTGATAAATTTCGCGGGCGGCCTCGCGGAGAGCGACACGTGGTTGCACAAGACTCGGCCAGTAATCCGCCAAGCAAGATGATCTCGAATCCGCCGATCGACTTCCCTCACCGATCTGTCTTTAACGGAAAATCGTCATCGCCGAGATGATCGTTGGGAGCGGATTACTTGACAGACCGTCTCCTTTTCAGGCGTGAAGAATCTTTACCCCTCAGCCATCTTCAATTCCTTCCCATCCACCTCTACCCTGATCTTCGTCCCCGCCGCTGGATTCTTCTCCAGCAGATAATCCGCCAGCGGCTCATGCGCCAATTTTTGAATGATGCGGCGCAGCGGACGCGCGCCCCACGCAAGATGATCGTTCTTGCTTACAAGCGTTGACGGCGATCTCATTTCCCCAATAGTGTGGGACTCGTTGAGTTCTCAAGAACTAAACGGTTGTTGAACTAAGAGCCGGGTCGGGGCGCTCCTCGAAGCGCACTTCCCGGGGCCGTAGAGCATAGGTGCTTGCACGATTTATCTCCTTCTGAATAGCAAAAGTTTCTTACTTGACAAGTTCAATCGTCACACTTACCGGTCCGGACACATTCAAAGCTTCTATATCGCCGTCGATCTTTCCCAGGAGAACAAGTCCGCTCGAGTACCCAAAATCGCGGATAAAAATCGCCAGATTTCCCCAGGGAGCGTAATACGTGAGATCGCCAACCGAAGGATCAATGCCCGAAGGCGCATCCGCTGTGGATAATCGTGCGGGCAAATAACTGATTTTTTCGGTGCTGCCATAATCTTCTAACGTTAAGGTGAGGGGCAGCAGGGCCGTGAAATCCCGGGGCGTCTAGCTGTCGATCAAAGCGGCTGTAAGTTCCGTATCTTCGACTGTTATTTTGATCTGCATACTATCGCTCCCCTCAGGGAATATTACTGTCGGCGGCACGACGGTTGGCGCCATGGTTGGTGGTGCGCTGGTGGTGGGCGTAACAGGCGGTGCGGTGAGCGTCGGTGGCACAGCAGTCGGCGCGGTGGAAGTTCCCGACGCAATAGTTGGAGCTCCAACGGTTGGCGACAGCGGCGTGGACGTTGACGCGAGCGCGCAGGCAGTAATGAGAATGACTGCCAGGATGATCACGCTGATTCGATGACAGAGCCTGGCATTGTTCAATTTTACAGTCTGCATAATTTCATCCTTAGAGTCCACCTACTGCCGGGATGATTTCTTTTGCGAAGGTTTCGAGCGGGGTAATCTTGTAAACATCCGGCATGTTGAAGATCGCGTGTGTGAAACCCATGGCAGAAAGTTCCTTGATGCGACGGATGATGCGATCGACAGTATCATCCCCGGAAAGATGCACGGTGCAGAGGGAGGTTTTCTCGATGGTGTTGTAATCACGTCCCAGAGACTCACAATGTTCTTTGAGTGTGTCGAGCGCTTTTTGCATATTTTCTGTGCCGACCCAATCCCCAATATTGCAGGCATCCGCGTACTGCGCGACCATTCGTAAGGTTTTATTCGGACCCGTACCGCCAATCATGATGCGTGGATGCGGGTGCGAGAGCGGGCGGGGATTATTGGTGATGGCCGGAGCAGAAAAATGTTTTCCCTCAAAAGATATCTCGTCACTATCCCAGAGCGCCTTCGCCAATTTCAGATTGTCCTCCAGTTGTTCGAAGCGCTCGGAGGTCGAAGGGTAGGGAATCCCATAGCCTTTTGCTTCCGCCTCATACCATGCCGCACCAATGCCGAGATAAGCGCGACCACCGGAGAGAATATCGAGGGTGTTGACTATCTTCATCAGGATGGAGGGCTGACGATAAATAACACCCGTGACCAGCACTCCGAGATAGGCTTTTTCAGTTAATCCGGCAAAGTATCCGAGCGTGGTATAAGCTTCCATCATCGGGTCGGTATAGGCTTCCCCGAACAAGCCCTTGATTTGATAGTAATGGTCCATAACCCAGAGGCTATAAAACCCTGCTTCTTCTGCGGTCGTGACAATTTCTTTTAGTTTGGGTCGGATCGCAGCCGTGCCGCCGGGAACCTTGAAAGAGGGAATTTGTAATCCAATGTGCATCATTGACCTCCTGTTTGATATTGTTCATCGCTGACCTGCTCCATCCAATCAGCGGCCTTACCGTCGAGATATTCCTGAATGGCGCTGGGGGTCATTCTGAGCAGCCTAATATCGGTCGCCAACCACCGTGATCTGTGACATGGCCTTTTCGATTTCACCGAAATCAGCGGATGTCAATTCGACGGCAATCGCGCCGATGTTTTCATCGAGACGCTCGAGCTTGCGCGAGCCGGGAATGGGCACGATCCAGGGTTTTTGCGCCAGCAGCCAGGCCAGCGCAATCTGTGCCGGGGTGGCTCCCTTCTGTGCGGCGATCTCCTCCAGCAGGTCAACCACCACCCGATTGGCCTTGATCGCCTCCGGCGTAAAGCGCGGATTGCGCGCCCGAATATCGGTACTGGCGTAAGTGGTGTTCTCGTCGATCTTGCCGGTCAGGTAACCTCGGCCCAGCGGGCTGTACGGCACCACACCGATGCCAAGCTCCTCGCAGGTCGGTAGAATCGCCTCTTCAATGGCTCGCCACCAGATCGAGTATTCGCTTTGCAGCGCCGTGACGGGCTGCACCGCATGGGCGCGGCGGATTTGTTCGGCATTGGATTCAGACAAACCGAAGTGCTTCACCTTGCCAGCCTGAATCAAATCCTTGACGGCTCCGGCCACATCCTCGATCGAGACGTTCGGGTCGGGACGATGTTGGTAAAACAGATCGATCACCTCCACCCGCAGCCGCTTGAGTGAAGCCTCGGCCACGCGCTTGATCTGCTCCGGGCGGCTGTCCACTCCCGCGCTGGGATGTGGTCCCTTTTCTCCATGTTTCCACCCGAACTTGGTGGCGATTACCACCTGACCCTTGAAAGGCTCCAACGCTTCACCGACCAGCTCTTCGTTCGTGAACGGTCCGTACACTTCCGCCGTATCAAAGAAGGTGATACCGCGCTCGACCGCCTTATGGAGGAAGTCGATCATCTCCTGTTTGTCAGTAGGCTTGTCGCCGAAACTCATCCGCATGCAGCCGAGCCCGAGCGCCGAAACTTCCAATCCGCTGTTGCCAAGTTTGCGCGTTTGCATTTTAGAACCCCTTCATTCCTCTGCGCGAACGATTGCTTTTTCTTTGGTTAAAATAGCGTCTTCATACACTTGGATCTTGTGATTCAATAGATCCAGTGTTTGTTGCATTTCTTGAATCCGCCCGGTCAGCGGATCGTGCTGTTCTTTCAGGATTTCTTTCCGAGCCTCAATCGTCTGATCGCCCCGCTGCACTAACTCCATATAATCGATCAACACCTCAATGGGCAGCCCGGCACTCCGCATACATTTGATGAATTCAACCCGCCTGACATCGAGTTCGCTGTAATCCCGGATACCGCTGTCGCTCCGTGTGACCGGCGGAATGAGGCCGATCCGCTCATAGTAGCGCAGCGTATCGGTCGAGATGCCATAGCGTTGACTGACTTCAGCGATCTTCATCCTGCCACTTCCACGTCTCAGTGTACACCTTGTAGCTAGCTCCAAGTCAAGGGGCAATTTTGCAGTGGCACGGCGGCTGGAAAACGCCAACGCAGACTGAGGCGCGCGTCAAGCGCTGACTCCTGCTACCTGAACAAAACGAGAAGCCGACTGACATGACCAGCGGCTTCTCGCGTTTTCCTCAATCAAACTTTTAAGGCGTTTGCTTTTTATATTTCGCCTCTTCCGCTGCAACTTGTTTCATCGCTAAATTACGGAATAACTCAACTATTCGCTTGATCTCATCCTCAGTCGGCGGTGTACGAGTAGATAGAGTTGCCACTTTATTTTCAACCTGCGGCAGTATCCATACACCCTCATCATATTCAAAGTTAGAGATTGCGTGAGGTTCAGACAGGATAACCGCTTTTTCCACCCAGCGGGTGCTTCCTTGCTGCTGAAGATAGTGATTCAACCGTTTAGCATTCTCAGTTGCCTGCCGCGATGGATTCTGGTCAAGTTTCTTCCAGCCCTGCTTCGTTTGCCGTTCCCAAAGACCATTTTGAGAACGCACACTTCCGCTAAAAGCCTTCACTTCCACTGCCCAGACACCGCCTGGACCCACTAGGGCAATATCGATATCATCCTTGCGATCAGGCAAGTGTAAGTTACGAAAAATCGCCCAGTGATTATCAACGGCGGCGCGGATTGTTTCAACAACGGCATTCTCACCGAGGCGACCTCTACGTGAATTCTTCCATCTGCCAAACTGCTGTTTTGTCTTCCTGAATATCCAAAGGCCCAACACTGCTGCTATCAGCAAATTTATCGCTATCACAATTGGCAATGGAATAGGTCCCGCCTTATTCGCTAGAACCTGTTGCAGTATGTTCCATATCGCAATAAGCACAAAGAAAATGCCGCTCATCATGTAAAGCATGAATTGCATCATGCCATCCGTCTCTTGATCTTCAAGATAATGGCTGCCTTCAATCACCTCTGGCCCATATCGTCGCGTTGTTTCAAGCGTTGCTGGTTCGCCAAGCCAATAAGCCAGCAATGTTCGGGCCGCTGTACGCACCTCAGGTTTATAAGCTTTATCAATAGCCCAGGCCAAGTCACTATTGTTGATCTGGTTGCTATCCAGCAAAGTCCCCATTGGCTCACGAGGGCCTCTACCTTGCCAAATCACTTGCCGTGCTTCTGCAACTGTCATCGTAAGATTGACGATGACTTTTTTGGAATCTTTAGCATTCTCAATTTGCGCCATGCACCCTCCGATCGTCTTTAATCAACAATCCACACTCACCCTTCAGCCATCTTCAACCCCTTCCCATCCACATCCACTTTGATCTTCGTCCCTGCCGCTGGATTCTTCTCCAGCAGATAGTCCGCTAATGGTTCGCGCACGAACTTCTGAATGATCCTCCGCAGCGGACGTGCGCCCCACTCGGGATGATCGTTCTGCGCCAGCAGCCAGGTCTTGGCCGCTTCGGTGAGTTCCAGCGCCAGGCCGCGCTCGCCCGCCAACTTCATTTCCTTTTTCAACATCAAGTCCAGAATCTTGCGCAGCGCCTCGTCGGACAACGAATTGAACATGATGATCTCGTCGAGACGATTGAGGAACTCCGGGCGAAAGTGCTGCTTCACAGCGTCCAGTGCCAGCTCGTGTGCGCGTTCGCCCAGTGTGCGATCGACCAGGTACATCGAGCCGAGGTTGCTGGTGAGGATGATCACCGCATCGCTGAATTTGGTCATACGCCCCTGCCCGTCGGTCAGACGGCCTTCATCCATCATCTGCAGCAGCACGTCGAGGATGCGGGGATGCGCCTTCTCGCACTCGTCGAATAGCACGATCGAGTATGGCATCTGCCGCACGCGATCGGTCAGCTGTCCGCCGCCCTCAAAGCCCACGTAACCGGGCGCGGCGCCGATCAAGCGATTGAGCGAATCTTCCTGTTGATACTCCGTCATGTCCAACGTGATCAAGTTGTCTTCGCTGCCGAACATGAACTCGGCTAACGCCTTGGCCAGTTCCGTCTTGCCCACACCTGTCGGGCCGAGGAAGAGGAATGAACCGATCGGGCGTTTGGGATCTTTCAGGCCCACGCGCGCTGTCTTCACGGCGCGGCTCACCGCCAGCACCGCTTCATCCTGCCCGATGATGCGCGCTTTGACGAACTCAGCCATCTGCGCATATTTGGTGCGTTCGTCCTGTCCCAGTTTCGTCGCGGGGATGCCCGTCATCTGGCTCAAGGCCAGCATCACGTCGTCGGGATCGAGGGTGGCGTCGGGTTTGACTTCCGGCTTGTAGGCCAAATCACTTTGCATCGACATGCGCACCAGTGCGCAGGCGCGATGCATGAGTTGCACCGCCGCACCCGGTTGTGCCCCGCCCGAGAGATAGCGGGACGCCATCACGGACACCGTCGACGGTGCGCCGGACGCGATGGTCAACGCGTATTCCGTCTCGAACTTCGACTTCAACGCATTCAGCACAAACGTCGTCTCTTCCACCGACGTCGACGGCACTTTCAACACGTGCACGTTGGTGAGCGGCTTGAGTGCTTCGTTGTACTCCAGGTCCGTCGCCGTGCCGATGACGATCGGCGCTTGATCGATGAACGCCTTCTGCACGATGTGCTTCACTTTGTCGGCCATAAACCGATCGAAGAAGCGCGCGAGATTGGGGATGAACAACGCGCCGCCGATCGCCTGCTTCACGCCCGATCGCAACGCCTCCACCGGATTGTCCAGCAGCGCGCTTTCGGCGATTTCAATCACCCGATCGATCCCGCGCGGCCCATGCTGCTCGGCGATCAACAAGGCCAGACTGTACGCCAGCGAGCGGCGTCCGCTGCCCGCCGCGCCGATCAGCAGGACGTGCCGCTGTCCCGATTGCGACAACACGCTGATCAATTCGCGCAGCAAATTCTCGCGGAAGTACGTGGGGCTGAGCTCACCCGCGCGGGCGTCAGACACCCACTCGCGCGTGGTCATGCGCCGCGAGATCGATCGATCTTTCAGATACGGCTCCAGCGCTTGCGGCGTAATCCCACGCGCCTGCAACAAACCCGCCGTGCTGACGCCGCGCTGCGACAACGCACTCAGCAAATGCTCCGTGCCGATCCATACTTCGTCGGAGGCCTGCGCGATGGTCAGCGCTTCGTCGATCGACTGTAACAGTTCGTCGGACAGATCGACTTTGCCGCCGTTGTCGAGCACGAAGACGAAATCGGCCGGGCGGCCCTCGCGGCTGTTCAACTGCGCCACCGTGGTTTGATCGAGATCGCTCAACTTGAAGCCGCGCTCCTGCGCCACCTTATCGAGGATGCGGCGCGCCGAAGTGTCCGGCGTACGAATCAGGCCAAGTAAAGCCATCTCCGGCATGAGCAGCCGTTTGCCCAGCGCCGGCATGATCTTGGCGGACTCGTTGAGAATCAAAGACGTGTGCTTGGAAAGCAGATTTGGATTGAGTGTGCCCATGGTAGTTATCAGCAATCAGTTGTCAGTTGCCAGTTGTCAGTTATCAGTTGTCGGTTATCAGTTGTCGGTAGTCAACGCCACAAGAGTAACACGAAAGCCGCCAAGGTTCAAACGGGTGTATCCGCACTCGGAAAGGATGATCTTCGTCATACCGCCACCTGGCCGATCGGGTGTATCCTAAATTCACTTTGTCGAACGCAGGGTGTGTGCGACAAGCAGGACTACAGGGGTATGACCAGTTGCGCGAACCGCGCTCTCTGCGCAGGCTCGATCAAGTGCCGGCCCTGAACCAACGCCGGCATAACACACCCGCGAGGGGTGAGACCAATGATTCCAGGCAAGCAAGCCAGTTTCGCCGAAGTGGATGAGCAGGGCCGGTTGATTCTGCCGCCGGAGATCGCACGGCAGTATGGCCTGTTGCCGGGCGCGAAGGTGCGCGTGGACCACGAGAACAACGTCGTGCGTCTGCATCGTCCTACCTCGCAGTTAACCCGCCTCTACGTGGAGCCGACCGATCACTGCAACCTCGACTGCGTGACGTGCTATCGCAACAACTGGGCCGAAGCGCTGGGCCGCATGACGGAGGCCACCTACGCGCGCATCCTCGACGGGATCAAAGACCTCGATCCCAAGCCGACGATCTTCTTCGGCGGCATCGGCGAGCCGACACTGCATACCCACCTGGTCGATTGGATCACACAGGCCAAAGAGCTCGGCGCACCGGTGGAGCTGATCACCAACGGCACCCTGTTGAAGGAAGAGCTGGCGCGGAAATTGATCGCGTCCGGGCTGGATGTGCTCTGGGTCTCGATCGATGGCGCGACGCCCGAAAGCTATGCCGATGTCCGTCTGGGTGCGGAGCTGCCGGCCGTGCTGGAGAACGTGAGCTTGCTGCGCAAGCTGCGCCGTCCCGGCCATTTTGCCAAGCCGCAGATCGGCGTAGCCTTTGTCGCGATGAAGCGCAACATCAACGATCTACCGGCGGTGATCAAGCTCGCTAAAAGCCTGGGCGCGGTGCACTTCAAAGTCAGCAACGTGCTGGCCATCGACGAGCAGCTGCGCGGCGAGATGTTGTACGAAAGCGCGCTGAACGACATCACCTACATGTCGTCCAAGTGGATGCCGCGGATGAGCCTGCCCAAACTGCCCTTCACGCCTGAAACGCGCGACGCGCTCTTCGAAGCGTTCCACAGCGGGTTCAATGTCAATTTTGCGGGCAACAGTCTGGGTGGCGCTAACGACGTGTGCAACTTCATCGAGAGTGGAGCGCTGGCCATTGCGTGGAACGGCAATGTCAGTCCCTGTTTGCCGCTGCTGCACGGCCACACACACTACATCAACCAGCACTGGCGCGTGTCGCGCGCTCACAGCGTCGGCAACGTGAATCACAACGGCCTGCTGGAACTGTGGCATGAGCCGAAGTACACGGCCTATCGCGATCACGTGCAAGGCTTTGCCTTTGCGCCGTGCACCTTCTGCGGCGGCTGCGAGATGCTGGACGGCAACGAGGAAGACTGCCTGGGTAATGTGTTCCCGGCCTGCGGCGGCTGCCTGTGGGCGCAGGGCTTGATTCAGTGCCCGTGAGAGTGACCTTACTCGGTTACCAAAAGTTCCCTCAAATCTGCTAGAATGATAGGCGTGTGAGTCAGTGGCATCACATCTTGATTTGAAGACCGTCTGTTCCGATGTGCGCGACGCATTATTGGAAATCAACAGAGCATTTATTGAGCTGAGCAATCAATGCCGCCAAAAGCATTGTGTTCTCTGCTCACTCGGAATCTAGACACCTACGCCAATATCGCGCTGACAGAGTTGCCGGGTACGCCGACTGGGCGAGCAATAAGTAGGCGGGGAGTGTGAGTTCATTACACTCTCCGCCTTGCATCTAGCCATTCGCTCATCCGGCTAAAGCCTCGAGTCCCGATCAGCAGAGGCTTGTAAGTTGTTAAAGTTGCTATCTTTCCAATGCTTATTTCATCATTGAGCGGTGCAGGCCGTACCGTTAAGCGCAAAGTTCATCGGTCGGGCGTTGGTGCCGGTATGCGTGGCCTGAAAACCAAATGACGCTGATCCGCCATTCGCCCCGATCGTGCCATTCCAGTGCCCTGCCGGATTGCTCGCCGAGACATTCGCACCCGTCTGTGTCACCGTCGCATTCCACGATCCGGTGATCTGTTGCCCGTTCGCAAACGACCACGCTAGCGTCCACCCTGGGATCGCTGCACTACCGTTGTTCGTGATCTTCACATCCGCCGTGAAGCCGGTGTTCCACTGGTTCACCGTGTACGTCACCGCACAGCCGCCCGGTCCTTGTGTCGGCGTGACGGTCGGCGTGTTCGTTCGCGTGGGCGTGGCTGTGAACGTCGGGGTTGCTCCGGTCGCGGTGGGCGTCGGTGTCCGCGTGGTCGTGGGCGTGGCCGTCGGCGTATTGGTCGGTCCCGTGCCGCCCGGCTCGCTGCCCCACACCTTCACCCCGTTCCGATACAGCGTCACCCGCGTCCAATCCGCGAAGGCCGTCTGGCTGCCGTTGAACGAGTAATCAGTGCTCTGCGTGTAACTCGTCCAGTTGTCCTTGTTGAAGCGATTCTGAATCTCGCCCGTCTGACCACCTGCCGCCAGCGTGCCGCCCGAGAAACTCACCTCGAGATAGTAATCCGCGCCATCAACGGGCGTGCTCAACTTGGTGAACGTGCCACTGACGTTGCCGCAGCCGATCACGGCGTAATCGCAGTGATACTGCTGTGATCGTTCGCCGTCGATGGTGTACCAGTAGCGCACCCTCAACTCGCTCAATGGGATGGGGCTGGTACCCACATTGATGATGTTTAGATGCGGTTTGACCTGATTCGTCGTGGCGCTGCTGTCCGCCGCCCGGTACTGCACCCGCAGGATCGTGTTCGGATCCACCGTCGGGGTCGCCGTCGGCGTGCGGGTGATGGTCGGGGTGGTGGTACGGGTAGGTGTTGAAGTCGGGGTGCTCGGCGTTGGTGTCGGACCGATATTCTGCAATTCAGACTGCACCGCATAGTAGGCGGGCTTGGCATTATAGTTGTCGTCGAAGAGCAGCGGAGCGCCCTGCCCTGGGAAAGTATCGGGGACCCAGGAATATTTATCGGGGATGCCCCAGACCTGTAACGCCTTGCAAGCCGGTTGCGCCAGGCAGCGATTAGTGACGTTGCGATAGATCGTGGCCTGGTTATTCAGATCGGTTTGAGAAACGGGCACGGGAAAACGCACATCCATTTCGGTGATGTACACTTCCAGGCCGAGTGCGGCAAAACGCTGCATGTTCGTCGCCAGACTGTTGTAATCCAGCCCGCCATTCGTGAGATGCATTTGAAGACCCACGCCGTCGATCGGCACACCCCGGTTTTTGAAGTCGGCCAGCATGTTGTAGACCGCTGTGGACTTACTATTGACCGTTTCGATGTTGTAATCGTTGTAGACCAGCTTGGCGGTCGAGTCGGCCGCGCGAGCGGTTCGGAAAGCTTGCTCGATGTAGGAGTTACCGATGACGTTCTGGAACACACTTGAACGCCGGCTGCCATCCTCGTTGAAGGCCTCGTTCACCACGTCCCACACGTAGATCTTGTTGACGAAGTGGCCCATCACCCGGTTAATGTGATTGTTCATCGCTGCCGTCAGACTGGAACTCGTCCAACTGCCGTTGGCCACCCAGCTGGGGAGTTGGGTGTGCCAGACCAGCGTATGCCCATGGATTCTCATGTTATTCGCTTGGGCAAAGGTGACGTGCTGATCGGCTTGGGAGAAGGTGAAGTTGTTCTGCGAAGGCTCAGTGGCATCCCACTTCATCGAGTTTTCGGGCGTCATGAAGTTGAATTCAGTGCGCGCCACCTCCTGATACGATGCTGCGTCCGACATCGTCCAGAAGTTATCACGAGAGGCGTAGCCGATGAGAAAGGATCCAGCCAGATTGCGCAGGCGTTCGCCGGTGGGAGCCAGGTTAGGTCGAGCCACAACGGGTGAGGCTAATAGGCTGCCTACTAACACGATCGCGATGCCCAGCATCAACAATTTCCAGAGTCGATGGACAGTGCTTACTTTGGCGTTCATCTTAGATCTCCTTCTTTATATAGTTTGTTGAACAGAAAAACTTTCCTGCCGTCCGCCGTCAGCGAGTTACACGCTCGGATGATGACGAACGGCAGCCGGGTCTAATCGGGACTTCTTGTTCAATTAAGGCTCTTCCGGGTTGAGCGGGATTATCAGCAAATGCTCCTGGCGGATGGCACATCCGCCGTTCGTGAACGCTCGCGTAGCGTGTGACCATCCAGCCAGAGCAATTCCCGTTGAAGTCGGAAGACCCTAAATTAATTTATGGTGCAGGCCGTACCGTTGAGGACGAAGTTCGTAGGCCGGGCATTCGTGCCGGTGTGCGCGGCTTGGAAGCCGAACGTCACCGCGCCACCATTCGCCCCGAGGGTGCCATTCCAGTGCCCGGCCGGATTGCTCGCCGAGACATTAGCGCCCGTCTGCACGACAGTGGCGTTCCAGGGATTGGTGATCTGCTGCCCGTTCGCAAAGGACCACGTCAGCGTCCAACCGCTGATGGCCGTCGTCCCGTTGTTGGTGATCTTCACATCTGCTACGAAGCCGGTATTCCATTGATTCACGGTGTACGTCACCGCACATCCGCCAGAACCCTGTGTGGGTGTCATCGTCGGCGTATTCGTTCTCGTTGGCGTCGGGGTGAAAGTCGGCGTGACGCCCGTGCTGGTCGGCGTAGGGGTGAGCGTTCTGGTGGGTGTGCGTGTGGGTGTGGCAGTGACGGTTGCCGTGTCAGTCGGCTCCGGTGAACCGGATCCACAGTAACCTCGAATTTCCCAGGGGTTTACCCCACCCGCGCTGCTCGGCTCCGTGCCGGCATTGCTCCACTTGGCCTGCCACCAGCGTCCGTTGTGATTCACCTGACTGCCGCCTTGATAGACAACTGAAGCGCCCCAGGCTGGCACCGTGCACTGTGGCGCAGCGGTGGGTGTAGGCGTGGGCGCAGTACCAAACCAGACATCTGAACAAGAGTAGAAAGCTTCCTGACTGTCA
>JAUQXC010000441.1 GCA_030834825.1 Thermoflexales bacterium | reverse complement strand
TCATCGATATCTATCAGGACGATGTGTTGAAATCGCAGGGAGTGGTGAATGAAGTCATTCCGCCCGGTGGCATCCGCGCCGGTTACATCAATTACACCTGGTTCTGCGCCAGCGGCAATGCCACCGCCAAATTCCTGGCCGATGCTTGGAACAACGTGATCGAAGGCAACGAAGCCAACAACACCTGGAGTGACGTGTGGCCGTGCGATCAAACTCCGCCGCGTGTGACCAGCGGCCCCACAGTATTGGCGACGACCGAACACACCGCGACGATCAGGTGGCAGACTAACGAGAACGTGAGCTACGAACTGCGCTATGGCACGAACAGCGGTGTTTACCCGTTGCGAGTATCGAGCGCGGCATTGAACACGACGCATTTAGCCAACTTGAGTGGCCTAACAGCCGATCGGGTCTATCACTACACGATCGTCATCACCGACGCCGCCGGCACGGTGATCAACACGCCCGATTACGTCTTCGAGACGAAACCGGCCTGTAGTGACACACCCAACATCGTCGGCGTAACGCTGGAGCAGTATCCTTACTCGTTGTATGAATTCTATATCGTGAAAGCCAGCGTGGTCGATGCGACCTGCGTGGACAAGCTCGACTTCTTCGTCGACGGAATGCCCATCGGTACGGACTATACCCCCGACGAGGGCACTGTACACTTTGCGATCAACTTCTCGCCTGCGGACAAAGGCTTCACCCGTGCCAGCTTCTTCAAGCAGCATACGTTGAAAGTGGAAGGCCGCAGCAAAGCAGGTACCGCCGCTTCGATCAACGTCAACGTGACGCCGCCTACACTGCCTGTCCCCGGCAAAATCGAGATCGCCGCGCCCGAAGCCGATCGGACGTGGTACTACCCCGGCACGACGGTGCCCACGGGGAAGAACTTGCCCATCACCGTCAACGCGTATGAATACGAATGGAAGTGCACCTGGTCGGGCTTCTCCGACAACCTGCCGCCGGAACTAGACGCGGTGCACTGCGCCGACGTGGACAAAGTACCGCAATTTGTGACGTTCAATCTGACGGGCGCCGCAACTACGATCCAAACGCCCGCCGGAAATGAGTACACGTATCAGTATCCCATCGGCGGCAAAGCGATGGGGGACTACACGCTGACCGCGTGCGTACGCAAATCAGCCACCGATCTGGCCTGCGAATCGCAGGGCGTGAGCTTCGAGCAAGGCGCGCCCAGCTTCGAGATCACGCGCACGGTGAAGCGGGTGGGCAACTACTTTGAGGTCAACTTGTTGTTGCACAACCTGGGCACGACTGACGCCTATCTGGACACGCTGTCAGACGATCTGGTGGGCTTCCAACCGGCCACGTTGCAGGGCCTATCCAATAACACCCGGTTCAGCACGTTCTATCATCCAGTTTCGCGTCAAACCGACGTGGACATCGATTTCTTCTCCGGCAGCGCTAACTCGATGCGCCTGATCCCCAACGGTCTGGCCTCGCTGTCGTACAAGATGGTGCCCATCCTGCACGAAGCGCCATCGGACTTTGCCATCGGCAGCACGCCACTCAGGTTGTGCTATTACGAAGGCGCCGCTACCGGCTCGTACACCTGCCGCGACTTTCCGCGCGCCGTCAACACCGTGATCAATGCGGCCACGCTTGCCACGGAGCCGCTCGGCCTGGCACTCAATGCCGCCTTCAGCAGCAGCGATTACATGATCACCACCAACCCAGGTCGCCTGTTCGACTTCTACATCGATACGGATGTGCCACCTGTGCTGGAATCGATGGCACACCTGGCCTATCTGAAGAACGGCGTCATCGGTTATCTGGATACCTACGATGTGCAAACGTTGGACAACATCGTGGAGCGGAACGGGCTGTGGAAGAACCTGCTGCACCCCGATTTCTTCGTGAAGAACAAAGGCTATCTGCTCATTGTCGGCGAGACGGAGATCGTGCCGTCCTGGTATGAAGGCACCGACAATTTCACCACCTATCCCGGCATCCCCGACAAAGTCCGCAACAGCGATCTGCGTTACGCCCATACCGCCGGTGAAACCGCGCGGCCTGAGCTGGTGGTGGGCCGCATCGTGGGCAACGACCCACAGACCCTCGTCAACGGCATGTCGGGCAGCATCGCCGTGGCCGAAGGCGACGCCGAATTCGATCGCTCGCATGCGCTGCTAGTCAGCGGGCGTGGCGACGGTGTGACGAGCAACTTCATCCCCACGGTTAACATCATTGCGGACGAGCTCTCTGACGACGGGGTGAACGTATCCAAGTTCCACAGCTATGATGTGACCGATCCGTACGGCGAATTTGTCGCGCGCACGCTCGATCGCGATGTGATCTTCTATCGCGATCACGGCAACGAAGATGCATGGAGTGGCGTGCTGGGAACCAATGACGTGTCCGCACTAGACTTCGGCACGACGCGACCTGTCGCCTTTGCCGCAGCCTGTCTGGCCGGCAACTACGCAGACGACAACGATTGGAACCTGCCCGACGCCTTCATGAACAAAGGCGTGGGCGCCTACATCGCCTCCACCGAACTATCGGAGCGCGGCACCAACGACTATGCCAGCAAATATTTCTTCCGCCACTGGCCGATCGATCAAAGCGTGGGCGTGGCGCTGAACAATACCAAGATTGCCGCGTGGGACGATGACGGCCCGACTTACGATCACGGCAAACTGTGGGCCTTTGAATATCAACTGTATGGCGATCCCAAATTCGGCAAGCTGACTGGAATCAAAGAGGCTGCGCTCTCACTACCCAAGCCGACCGTCCCGGTGACGACCCTGCAAGTTCACGTGCCGAGCTATGAAGTGGAACACATCGAGGGGTACGATCGTGTCTCGATCCCCGGCGGCCTGCTGCGGTTGGAAGCAGGTCGCTACGAAGTACCTTACTGGCAAGTGACACTCGATTATCCCAAGGGCCTGCGTGTCGCCAACGTGGACTTGGGCATCATCGCCACGCCCACCATCACCACCGGCTTGCAGCTGATCACCACCACGCATCAAATGGACTGCGCAGGCTGCCCGGTGCTGCCGCCGCCGCCGCTGCTGGATACCGCCACGTGGGTGCCGCCGCTCGATCCGAAGTACGAATGGTTCGCTGATGTCAACGCCGACGGCAGCACGACGTTGTATCTGAAGGTCTATCCGTTCTTCTACAACCCGGCCTCGACCAACATCCAGTTCTACCAGGACTTCACGTTCGACATCGAGACTTACGTTGCGCCGGTCAGCATCATCGGCCTGGATATCGATCAGACAACGTACCCACTGAACAGTGATGGCCAGCTCACGTTGTTGCTTGAAAACACGGGCGCGGTCGACGACTTCTTCGTCGCTGCGGCGATCAAAGTGCCCGTGTCCGATGAGGTGGTCTATGGCCTACCGCTGAAGTCACTGCACGCCTTCAGCGGCACCGCCTCGATTGACCTGCCATGGAGCGGTGCAGGTCTCCCGGTGAGCGACTACGTCATCGCCGTCAACGTACTGGATAGCCAGGGGCGCGTGATGGATACGGCCACAGCCGACATCACGTTGGGCGTTCAGGCGGGCCAAGTGACCGCGCTCACAGCGCCGACGTTCTTCAAACCGGGCATGTCGGTCAATGCCTCACTCGTCTTCAATAATGCAGGCGATGTACCCATCGACGGGATGGCGTATCTTGAAGTGTATCCCACGGATAGTGTGACGCGCACGGCGATCTTCACGCAGACAATCAGTAATCTGCAACCCGCACAGTCGATCACGGTCCCGGTGGTGTGGAATACCACCGGCGTCAGCAATGGAGATTATCGGCTCATCGGGTACGTGAAGTACGCGGAGAACCTCACGTCGAATGCGAAAGAGGTTAATCTCACCACCACAGCGAAAGTGTATCTACCGCTGGTGTTGCGGTAAGCGCTCACCCCTCACTCGAAACGATCATCATTAACACGACGACCGCGACTCAGTAAGCGCGGTCGTCGTGGTTTATCTGGGGCACCCAGCCTTGCACTTTAGTCCGGTAGACATGCGGCAAAGTCGATCTATACTGAGTAAGCCACACATCTTCCACAAGGAGCAAGGATCATGAATCGCAAGTTCTTCATCGGCATAGGACTGGGCTGGCTGTGCACAGTGATGTTGCTCATCGGCCTGAGCAGTATCGAGATCGCGCAAGGAACCGATCGGGTGGCCGAGGCCGCCGCCCAGGCCACGACGACGCTGGTCACGCAGACACTCTCCTCGCCCGATTCACCCACCGGCGGCGGCGGGGGCGGCGATCTGGGCACGACATTTTCGTATCAAGGCATGTTGAAGAAAAACGGTGTGCCGTTCACGGGCAACTGCGATATGCGCTTCAAGTTGTACAATGCGCAGAGCGCCGTTGTTCCCATCACCACCGTCACACCGCTACCCTATCCAGTCTCCGTGAATAACGGCCTGTTCACGACCTGGATCGATTTTGGCGATCAGTTCAAGGGTCAGTATCGTTATCTGGAAGCGGACGTGAGCTGTCCATCCGGCGGCAGCCCGAGCTGGCAGACTTTGTCGCCACGACAAGTGCTCTATGCCGCACCCTACGCCTTGAGCTTGCGCCCCGGCGCCACGATTAGCGGCACGACACAACGAAGCTTGAATGTCGTTTCTACCCAATCAGACGCCAACGCCATCGAAGCCTACGCACAAGCAGGTTCGAACGGTTGGGGCGTTTATGCCGTGGGAAGTGGGCGCGGAGTGTATGGCTATAGTCCCAATGGGATCGGTGTTGCGGGCAGCGCGTTAAATGGGCCGACGGGCGGCACAGGCGTCTCCGGCTCAGGATCAACCGGTGTGCGTGGCGCTGGCACCAGCTATGGCGTCAGTGGTAATGGCATCGTGGGCGTGTACGGCAATTCGGCAACTTCCAGCGGCTATGGTGCCTATGGGTTCAACACAGGAGGCATCGGTGTGTTTGGAGTATACAGTGCGTCTGTAGGCGGCGAGGCGCATGCCGGAGTAGTTGGCTCGAGTATCGCCGGATCGGGTGTTCTGGGTTATACCAGCAAGCCGACTGTGCCGGCGATTCAGGGCATTCACACCGGCGATGGACCAGCCATCTATGGCAGTAGTGGTGGTGCTTATCCGGCGATTGAAGGTCTCCGCGATGATGACGGCATCGCGATTGGGGGCTATGCCAATTCCGGAACAGGTGTGCACGGGTTAAGTACAAGCGGCACAGGGGTTGTTGCCAGCAGCGTTTCAGGCAATATTATCGAAGGCTATATCACTAGCGGCAACAATCGCCGCTTCTACGTTTCGAATGGCGGCAATGTGTATGCCGATGGCAGCTACAACTGCGGCCTGGGAAGTGGCTGTTTCAACACAGGCGTTGGTGCCGATGTAGCCGAGCGCATTGATGCGAGCGAGACGCTGCAACGGGGCGATCTGGTCGAGATCGATCCCGCCCACCCCGATCGCTTCCGCCTGGCCCGCACGGCCAACTCAACATTGGTGGCTGGCGTCGTCTCCACAAATCCTGCCGTAACAATGAACAACAACGACCTCACCGACAATGACTCCGGCCAACGCACTGATCAACGCCCGTTGCTGGCGCTGATCGGCAAAGTGCCCGTCAAGGCCAGCGCCGAGAATGGGGCCATTCAGATTGGCGATCTGCTGGTCGCTTCGTCCACTCCCGGTCACGTCATGAAAGCGCCGCGCCAGCCTGAACCGGGAACCGTGGTCGGCAAAGCGTTAGCCACGCTCAAGAGTGATACCGGCGTGATCCTGATGCTGGTCACGTTACAATAGGAGGCATGCCATGAAACGCGGCCTATGGATAGGCATGCTGCTCGGCTTAATAACCGGCTTGTTGATCATGCACAGCGCTGCACCGCTTCGGGCGCAAGTCAGCGCCAACTACGATCTGAGTTGGAACACCATCGACAATGGTGGAGTGATGTGCAGTATTGGCGGAAGTTATCAACTGAGCGCCACGCTCGGGCAGGCTGACGCTGATGCACGGTCAACCAGCAGTAACTACGCACTCAATCCAGGTTGGTGGAACATTAATGCGCCAACCTGTTCTGCGATCTATTTGCCCGTAGTGTTGCGCACTTGAACTGGAGCCTGGCGACCCTGCGAGGGCGGCTCTGCTTGAGTTCGACCCTCGCAGGGATTTTTCTATCTCAATACAGGAGGATTGTCATGAACCGAAAGTATTGGATTAGTTTGATTGTTGGTCTCGTGGCAGTGATGGTGTTCGCCAACGCGCCTGGCGCACGAAGCAGTGGCCTCACTTCCGCTAAAGCACCCTCATCCCAGCAAGTACAGAATGTCCCGAGCAGTACGCCGATCACTTCAACCTTCACTTACCAGGGTCAGCTGAAGCTGGGCAATTCGCCCGTCACCGGATCGTGTGAGATGGCCTTTCGACTGTATGATGACCCCAACGTGGGAAGTATGATCGGCAGCCCGATCGCGCAGACAGTGCCCATGACGAATGGGCTGTTTACGGTGGAACTGAATTTCGGCGACAACATCTTCAACGGTAACGCACTGTGGCTGGACATTCGCGTGAATTGTGGCGGCGGCTTCGTTCCACTTACGCCACGCCAACCACTGACGGCTGCGCCGTATGCGTTGTACAGCACCTCGACCGGCGCACTGCAAGGGCGAACCGTGACCACCACGGCGCCAACATCCGGTCAGGTCTTGAAATGGAATGGCAGCGCGTGGTCGCCCGCCGATGATGTGAGCGGAAGCGGCGACATCAGCGCAGTGTACGCAGGCTATGGCCTGGCCGGCGGCGGTACCACGGGCGATGTGACGCTAGCCGTGGTGACGAGCACCATTCAACAGCGTGTGAACGGCAACTGTGTGGCAGGATCATCGATCCGATCGATCGCCGCCGACGGCACCGTGCAGTGCGAGACCGACGATGATACGACTTACTCGGCAGGAGATGGCCTGGATCTGAGCGGCACACAGTTCAGCATTACATCGACATATCGCCTGCCGCAAAGCTGTGGCAACGATCAAGTGGCAAAGTGGAATGGGACCGTGTGGGTGTGTGCCGATGATGCAGTTGGCGGTACCGGTAGCTACTGGTCGCTGACGGGCAATAGCGGCACCAATCCCAACACGAATTTTCTGGGCACGACTGACAACGTGAGCCTGACGATGATGGTAAGTGGCACAATTGCTTTTCGATTACAACCAACCGCATTAACACCCAACGTGATCGGTGGTTACAGCGGCAATCGCGTCACCAGCAATGCATGGGGCGCGACGATCGGTGGCGGTGGGGCCAATGATGAAACTGCGCCACCACTGCCGATGCCGATGGCAACACCCATGTTTAATTTTGTCAGTGACCACTATGGCACAGTGGGTGGCGGCTTGATCAATCAAGCCGGCGACACTCCCTATCCTTTTTCGGGCTCACCGGATGACGCCGCTTTCGCAACGGTGAGTGGTGGGTACCGGAATACTGCTGGCGGTTACGCTTCAACAGTTAGCGGAGGTGGGCAAAACTCCGCTTATGGTTCTTACGCAAGCATTGGGGGAGGGTTGGGAAACTATACGAGCGCTGGAACATCTTATTCTACTATCGGTGGTGGTCATAACAACTATGCCGATGCTGATTATGCAACAATTGCAGGTGGTGGCCCGACAGCCTGGCCTTACTACACTACACAAAACAGGGTCAGTGCATCTTATGGCACAATAGGCGGCGGTGGCAACAATAGAGTCAGCAACATCTTTTCTACAATCGCTGGCGGCATTAGCAACACGATCAGTGGGCAATACGCTGCTATTCCTGGCGGTCAAGCGAACACAGCCAACGGTGATTACAGCTTTGCCGCGGGGCGGCAGGCGCAGGCGCTGCATGCGGGCGCCTTCGTGTGGGCCGACTCAACCAATGTGCCCCTCTCTTCAACCGCCCAAAATCAATTCATCGTGCGCGCCTCGGGCGGCATCACGTTGTACACCGCGATGACCGCGACCGTCGGCGCAACGCTACCACCCGGCTCGGGATCATGGTCGTCGTTAAGCGATCGCAATGCCAAAGCCAACTTCGCGGCAGTCGATGAAATCAACGTACTGAAGCGACTGGCGGCCCTTCCGATCCAGACGTGGAGTTACAAGGCGCAGGCCCCAACGATCCAGCACATCGGCCCCATGGCGCAAGACTTCTACGCGGCCTTTCACGTCGGCGAAGACAATGCTCATATTAGCACCGTCGATGCGGATGGCGTCGCGTTCGCTGCGATCAAGGGACTGTATCAAGTCGTGCGAAACAAAGATGCACTGATCGCACAACAGCAACGACAGATCGCCGATCTGGAAACGCGCCTGTCGAAGTTGGAACAAAATGCCTCAGCCGATCACCCCTCGACAGATGCCGCGCCCTTCAATCTCTCCACCCTGCTGGGTGTGCTGGCCTTCGGTGGAGTGATCATTCTGTGGCGGCAGCAGCGCCGTCGAAGCGGAGGTGCACGATGAAACGCCTCCTCCACCTGTTGCCCGTCATACTGTTGATGTTGATGATCGTTCCATCCAGCGGCGCCCAATCCGGCGGCTACGATCTGAGCTGGAACGTCGTCGCGGGAGGTGGCACAACTTTCAGTACAGGCGAAGATTACACGCTGGGCGCAACCATTGGCCAGGCTGCGGCTAACTCGTTGAGTGGCGGCGGTTATACGCTCAACGGCGGATTCTGGAATGGCACGATGGCTAGCTACAACATTTACTTACCGATCGTGTTGCGGGGGTGAATAGAGTCGCCCCTGCCATCTTGTGCCGCAACCACAGATGGGGCATAATTTCTTCACGGCAGCCAGCCACTGCCGGGCTGTTAATAAAGTTAAGGAGGAGGAACCGATGTTTAAATTGAAACACACTTTACCGATCGTCATCTACGCCGCACTATTGCTGGCCGCTTGCTCCGGCACACCCACGAGAACACCCGCAACCATGCCAACAGCGGAACCCACTACCGCTCCGGCGGCTACCAACACACCGGCACCCACGGCCACCTCGGAAGCAACAGCTACCTTAGAACCCACCGTCGCAGCCCCGCCACTTGCGGGAGGTGACTGCCTGGTGGGCAACTGGAATTTCGCCGATATGTCCGACTATTTTGCCTCGGTCATGTCACAGGCCGGCGGCGTCGCCGAGTACGTCGGAGAGGAGGGGAGCGTCAACTATACCTTCGGCGCAGATGGCAAGGCCCAGGTGGAAGCCAATAATTTCACGATCAAACTACGGGCCACCACTCAGGGACTGGCGCTGGATATCAACGTGAAGATCAACGGCACGGCCACAGCCGACTACACCACCCGTGAACCCAATGAGATCACGTTCGCCAATGCTCAGACGAGCGACTTCACGTTTAGCGCCACCTTGAACGAGCAAGAGCTCTTCTCGGGCACCCCGGATGAAATGATGGCGCTGTTTGGCGTGTCGCCTGATCCGCAGTACAACACGTTTACCTATGAATGCAGCGCCACAACTTTGAAATACACTCCGCCGGTGCCCAATGCGCGGCCAGTCGTTTTGGAACGCACCCCGTAAGACTTGTTCGGACGGTGTATCGTGTGGCTCAATCGTCCAGTGGGCTAGCGAGCGCGAGAGATAGCCTTAACGCTGAGGCTATCTCTCGCCTTGATGGGAATGACAATGCTCATTCGTTTTATCCTCTATGGCCTGGGCGGCTGGTGCGGCGAGATCCTCTTCACCGCCACGCGCGATCGGCTGCGCGGCCGCGTCCACGATTGGAAGCTCAAGGGTACGACCTACCTGTGGATGTTCCCGATCTACGGCTCGATGGTGTTTCTCTATGAACCCCTGCACGATGCGATTCGCACGTGGCCCTGGATCCTACGTGGCGCGATCTATATGATCGGATTCTTTACAGTCGAGTATTTCACTGGCTGGCTGCTCAAGCGTTTCACCGGCTCATGCCCCTGGGATTACGCGCCGTGGTCCCGCTGGAGTGTGCGCGGCTATATTCGCCTGGACTATGCGCCGATCTGGTTTCTCCTCGGCCTGGCGCTAGAGCCGCTGCGCGATTTTCTGGTACGATTGACCCCGATGATTCAAACAGCCCTGCAGTAAGCGGGGCAGGCGCAGCACGAGAGTCTCAGCATGAGTATCCGAAAAACCTTGAAAGGCATCGGCCGCTTCCTGCTCGTCACCGTGGCCAGCGGCCTGGTGATGTACCTCATCCTGTTGATCACGGCGAAACCCGCGCCTGCAGCTCCGTGGTTCGCGCCGCGCCCCGGCGATCACACGCCGCTGGTGCTGGCCCATCAAGGCGGCGAAGGTCAGTGGCCCAGCAACACCCTGCTGGCTTTTCGAAACGCCGCGCAGGCGGGAGCCGATGTCCTGGATACCGACATGCACCTGACCCAAGACGGCGTGTTGATCTTGATGCACGATCAGACGGTCGATCGCACGACTGACGGAAGCGGTGCCATTCGCGACCTCACCCTGGCCGAGATCAAACAGTTCGATGCCGCCTATGACTTTAGCCCTGATGGGGGGAAGTCATTCCCCTATCGTGGGCAAGGCGTCCGGGTGCCGACGCTGGAAGAACTGTTTCAAACATTTCCCGACAAACGCTTCGGGATCGAAATCAAGCAGACCGAGCCGATCGAGACCGCCCAACGTTTCTGCGCGGCGATTCGCCAATATCAGGTGCAGGACCAGGTTCTCGTCAGCAGTTTTCGCCAGGAGAACATGGACGCTTTCCGCCAAGCGTGTCCCGAAGCAGCGACCTCCGCTACGGAGGACGAAGTGAAGGTATTCTACCTGCTAAACCAGCTCGGCCTGACGCGCGCGCTTACGCCCCACTACAGTTCGTTTCAAGTACCGGAGAAGAGCGGCGGCATCCAGGTGCTGACGCCGCAGTTCATCAACGCCGCGCGGGAACGCAACTTACCCATCATGCCATGGACGATCAACGAAGCAGCCGATCTGCAGCGCCTCATCGCGCTGGGCGTGAAGGGCATCAACACCGATTATCCCGATCGGTTGCTGGAGTTATTACGATGAAGATCAATCACACTTCGCTGGATCTGATCGCGGCCGACATCACCACCCTCGACGTCGACGCCATCGTCAACGCGGCCAACAATTCGTTGCTGGGTGGCGGCGGCGTCGATGGCGCGATCCACCGTGCCGCGGGGCCGCAGCTGCTGGTCGAATGCCGCACTCTTCACGGCTGCGAAACCGGTGAGGCCAAGATCACCCAGGGCTACCGCCTCAAAGCGCGGCACGTCATTCACACCGTCGGCCCCATCTATTCCGGCAGGCCGCATGATGCGGAGCTTCTTTCATTGGCCATACTCAACTCGTTGCGGCTGGCCGAGGAACATCACCTCAAATCGATCGCGTTTCCCGCGATCAGCACGGGCGTCTACGGTTATCCGCTGCCTGAAGCCGCACAGGTGATCCTCTCAACCATCATCGACTATCTGAACAGCCAGACCGGGATCGAGCGCGTGCTCGTATGCTTGTACGATCAGCGGGCGCTGGACGTCTTTCAAAACCAGCTCGCCGCCTTCAACGCCTGCTGAGTTCCAGCCATTCTGCGACCCTGCCACTTTGTCACCTCGCCAGCTTAGCGGCTCCCGGCTGTGGTAGAATTGCCGCGTTATTTACCTGACACACGGGAGATCATATGCGCGTACTTATCACTGGCGGCGCGGGCTTTCTAGGCTCGCACCTGTGCGAAAAATTCCTGAGCGAAGGCCACACGGTCATCGCCATGGACAACCTCATCACCGGCAGCACGCGCAACATCGAGCATCTGGCCGGGCGCGATGATTTCCTGTTCATCAAGCAGGATGTGACCAACTACATTTACCTTGAAGGGCCGATCGATGCCGTGCTGCATTTT
>JAUQXC010000440.1 GCA_030834825.1 Thermoflexales bacterium | reverse complement strand
ACTTCTTATGCATGACGAGGTAGCGCACATCTGCGTCGGCCAATCGCTGCAATTGATAAGATACGCCCACCACAGCGGGGTCCATGCGAGTTCCCCGGCGCAGCGATTGCAGCAATGGGCTGCGCTCCATGAAAGCGACCGCCTCACGGGGCAGACGTGACACCCGCCCTTCGACCAGCGCTTTGCCGTGCACGATCTGATAGTACATATACCATTTGTTAGTCGATCCCAGGTTCATCGGCAGATCGAGGATGGCAAAGTCGCCCGGTTCCTGGGCTAGCTGACTGAACCAGGCAGGCGTGTCCACTTGCGTGGTGGGAAAGGGCGCCACGCGATACTCGATCAGAATAAGCGCACCCAGACCAAGTGCCAGCACGCCAGCAAAGCGGCCAGTCTGACGGCGCTGGATCAACGCCATCACGCCGAAGGTAGCCAACATCGCTATGGGCAGCGCCAGGATGACATTGAAACGATCAGGCTTGCGCAGAATGCGAAACAAACCTTCGACCAGACGATACGGCATTGGCACGTCAGGATAAAGTTGTCCATTGACGCGCAACTGTGGTCCCAGTGCCAGTAGCACACATACGATGGCGGTCAGTACCCAGAAACCAGCCCGCCTGCGATAGATCAGCGCGCCAATGATTGCCAGAGCGAGTGTGACATAGCCGAGAAAAGGGGTGTAGGTCTGGTTGATCAGCAAATTCTGTGACAGGTGTTGGAACGCCTCGTTCGACACTGGATAGTTGGAGGTGGGCAGCACGTAAGCTAGGACGTCGGTCTGTCCGATGTCCTGCTCGTCGATGAAAATATCCTCCGGATGCGCGCGTGTCAACTGCCCGACAACGACGGGCAGTGCCACCGGCAAAAACAGCAGCCCGGCTACGACACCGACGATCGTGAGCTGACGCAATGTGCGTCTGGTCCGGCAATCTGCCTGCGTCGTACAGGCGTACAACACGTACAACCCGATAATGACTCCACCCATGATCAACAAGTGCCAGCGTGTGACACCAATCATTGCCAGACACACACCGGCGAACAGAGCATCACGCTTGCGTTGCTTCTCTAGCGCGCGCTTCAGGAATAGTAGTGTCAATGGAATCCAAAAGAATACGATCATGTTGGGATGATCGTACTGCGATTGGAGGTAAGGCCAGAACCCGCAGACCAAGCCGCCAATCCCGGCGGCTGGCAGCCTCCCCGTCCATTCTCGTGCCAACAGGTACGTCGCGAAGCCGTTCAGCGCAAAGGTAGCGATGAAGATAACGTTATAGGCGGCCGTGCCGCCTAACACTGCCTGCAAGGGCAGCCAGACGCCGATGTTGAACCAGGCGATGTTGTGATAGAGCAGCGAGATACCTTGTGGATAGAAGATCAACCGCGTATAGTACGGATCCTGGCCGTGAAGGAGAGCCTGTTTTATCCACCAGAACGTCCATTGGTGGGTCATCAGGTCATCGCGACCGCCAGCCAGATGCGTGCCTAGCTGTGTGGCGAGCGGCCAAGTCATCACCACCGCCAACGCGCCGTAGACGACGAACATCACTATCGCTTCGCGATGTCGCGTCAGCACACTAACCAGCGCACGTCTGTGCGGCCGGGTGACATTGCGTTCAGAAATCTGCATGGTTATCTGGTCTGTCGGTAGAGATGAAACGATCGCTCATGCTCCGCGGCCGTTTTTATTGCGCCGCAATTATAGCATAGCCATCGTTCATGTTAGCCGATAAATGCTGCAACGAGGCTGGATACTGCACTCGATCGTTTCATATGCCTGTATAGTCATCGTCGCAGCGCACAATCTGTTGGGCGAAGGGTTTAGAACGTTAAGATAGCAGCTGGGTGCTGGCTGTTGGCGGCTGGCCTGGCCGATAGATCGCCAACCGCCAACTGCCAACCGCTAGTCGCTATGAAAACGGCAACGGTGTGAAGATCAGGAAGAAGATCACGATGGTGGCCCAGCCGATAAGCTTACGCTTGCGATCGAGCGGGGTGAGATCGTCCAACGGAGGTGGATGACGCAGGCCAAAGACCTGCACCAGAATCGCCCACAACAGCCACACATTCAAGAACTGCCCGGTCGTAAACGCCAGATACATCCCCAGCCCCAACAGGATGATCGCCGCGACCACGGCCACTTTCCATTGCGCCCGTCCGAACAGGGCATAGATGATGTGCCCGCCGTCGAGTTGGCCGATGGGCAGCAGATTGATCATGGTCACGATGAGGCCGAACCAGGCAGGAAAGGCGATGGCGTTGATGACAACATCATAGCCGCCGCCGGGCAGCCATTGCCCTTTCGTGATGAACTTCAGCACGGCGTACAAAATGGAATTACCCTCTTGTGCGCCTGGCACAGGTTGTCCAATAAACTCCACGGGCGACAGGGACAGCCCGATGATCAAGAATGGAATCGCTACAGCCAGCCCGGCTAGCGGTCCAGCCACGCCGATGTCGAACAACTGCCGCCGGTTTTTGATAGGCGACTTCAAGCGGATAACGGCCCCCATCGTGCCCAGGCCGATCGGCATGGGAATGAAGTACGGCAAGGTCACATCGGCTTTGTGAAGCTTTGCCAGCACGTAGTGTCCCATCTCATGCACGCCCAGAATGGTCAGCAGCGTCAGCGCGTACGGCACGCCAATTTCCCATAAGGCTGGCGTGCGCAAGACGATCAGTATCGCCTGAATAGTATCCTCTACTCCTCCTAACAACTGAGCTCCCAAAACTGTGGTGTCGGCAAAAAACAGAGTCCCAGCCAGCACTGCACTGGCAATGGTGGCGATGAGCAAAAGGGCATTAATGCGGGTGTCGCTCCTCGTTGCCTCGACGATGCCCTGCTTGGCGACGACGATTTCCTTGCCGTCACGCTCGGTCAGCATCGGCGTGTAGCCGTGCGCGATGAAGGTCTGATAGATGTGATCGAAGGCTTCATCCGAGGGGCACGTGAGCTTGCCCGTGAACTCGAGCAAGTCCACCGGCGGCTCATGAATGGTATGATTTTCGATGCGCATGACCCGGCTCAAGGCCGAGCGCAGTGAGGCGATCACTTCGAGCGAAGTGGCGGGTGTAAAAGAAGTTTCAAAAGTCGTGTCCATATTTTCCAGTCAATTTTGTACGTCACACCCGCGAAAGCGGGTGTCCAGTTCCGGCCATTCTGGATTCCCGCTTTCGCGGGAATGACTGATGCTTTGATGGGGTAAGATGGATTACCCAATCAGCCCCGGCAGTAAACTGCGGCTGCGCGGCTTCGGCTTGGCTTCAGCGATTTCCTCAACCACAGGTTCACTTGCTACTGCCCCATTGTCTCTGAACTGCATCTTGTAGAGCCGCGCATACAGCCCGTCGTGCGCGATCAACTCCGCGTGTGTGCCCAGTTCCACCAACTCGCCATGATCGAGCACGGCGATCCGATTGGCGTGATGTACGGTTGAAAGACGGTGTGCGATCACCACGCTGGTCCGGCCTTGCATCAACCGCTCGAGCGCTTCCTGCACCAGCCCTTCACTTTCGCTATCCAGTGAAGAGGTCGCTTCATCCAGTAAGAGAATGCGCGGGTCTTTCAGAATAGCGCGCGCGATGGCAATCCGCTGGCGCTGTCCGCCGCTCAATTTTACGCCACGTTCACCCACGATGGTTTCATAACCCTTGGACAACTGGGTGATGAAGTCGTGGGCATTGGCGGCGCGCGCCGCAGCCATCAACTCATCTTCGGTCGCGTCGAGCTTGCCGTAGAGGATGTTCTCGCGCACGGTGCCGCCGAAGAGCAGCGTATCCTGCGGCACCAGGCCGATTTGCTCGCGCAGAGATTTCACCTGCACCGAGCGGATGTCCTGCCCGTCGATGCACACGCCACCCGTTTGCGGATCGAAGAAGCGTGGAATCAAGTTGACCAACGTCGTCTTGCCCGCGCCGCTCGGCCCGACCAGCGCCAGCACTTCGCCGGGTTTTACTTCCAGCGAGACGCCGCGCAGCACATGTTGATCGGTGTTGTCCTTATAGGCGAATGATACCCGATCGAGTGTGAGGTGGCCCTCGATGCGCGGCAACGGCGGCGCGTCTGGACGCTCGACGATGTCCGATGGGGTGTCGATGATCTCGAAGATGCGCTTGGTCGCGCCCAGCGCTTCCTGCAAGGAAGTCCACAAGCCGCTGAACTGCCCGATCGATCCGGCGATGGTCAACGTGAGGATGAGGAACATCGTCAACTGCCCAGCGGTGAGCGTGCCGTTCAACACTTGCTGCCCGCCGAACCAGAACACGGCGATCACAGCGCCGAAGCCCATGAACGAAGCGATGGGGCCGAAGGTGGCCGAGATGCGGATGCGTTTGAGCGCCAGTTGAAAGGTGCGCTCGATGCTGCTGCCATAGCGTCCAATCTCATAGTCTTCACGCGTGAACGACTGCACGACGCGCACCCCGCCGATCGCTTCTTCCAAGACCGTCGTCGCCTCGGCCAGTTGATCCTGCACGGCACCGGAGATTTTGCGCAAGCGCCGTCCAAACAATAGCGCAATGACGACGACGAGCGGCACCAGCGTCAGCATGAACAGCGTCAACTGCCAGTTGGTGACGAGGATCAGGATCAATGCGCCGAAGAAAGTGATGACCTGTGAGATGGCCGTCGAGACGTCGCTGGTGACGAGGGCGCGCACCGTCGCGACGTCGTTGGTGGCGCGGCTGACCAGCTCGCCGGTGCGGCGCTCATTATAGAAACTCAACGACAACTTCTGCAAGTGCCGGAATAAATTCAAGCGCAGATCGATCATCACCCGCTCGCCGATAAATTGCAGTTGATAGGCGCGGATGAAATAGAATACAGCTTGCAGTGCGAAGATGGCGATCAACACCAGCGTGATGCGATTGAGCAGTTCGGCATTGTTCTGTGTGAAGACTGCATCGATGAGGTATTGCAGCGTGTACGGCCCGGCCAGGCTCAGTACGCTGCCGATCACAATCGCGAGCATGGCGACACTCAACCGCCCGAGATGCGGCTTGAGATAGACCATCAAGCGGCGGAACTGGTTCCAGTCGGCGGAAGACGTTTGGTTTTGGAGGCGCATGAATTACCTCACCCCGACCCTCCCCCGTCGCATGACAGGGGAGGGGGAGTAGTCAAAAAATACGGGCGGGTAGTGTGGCCCGCCCGTGATCATCCTAAAAGGATTGTAGCCTGTGGCTTGAAGCGCGTCAAATGACGAGGGGAATCGTGCTCAGAGAAACCGGGGTTCTACGTTCCAGCTGCAATGCAACGTTTATCGCGGAGAACCCCGGTTCCTGCTCGTCGTTT
>JAUQXC010000439.1 GCA_030834825.1 Thermoflexales bacterium | reverse complement strand
GTGAATCTGGCTTTCCTCTTCCGAGGATTATCAGCCGCCAACCTGGGCGCTGAGATTCTGCAGGGCCTTGCTAAAGACGCAGAAAAATCCTGATATGCTACAGACCATCGATAAGGCGAGCGAAGTCCTGGCGCTCTTCGATCGGGAACATCCCGAATGGGGTGTGCGCGAAGTGGCCGAAGCGCTGGGCTTGGCGAAATCGAGCGCTCACGATCTACTCACATCGCTCGAACAAGTCGGCTTGCTGGGCAAGAATGAGGCGGGCCGTTATCGTCTCGGCTGGCGGCTCGTGACGCTGAGCGAGACTTTGCTGGCCACCACCGAGCTGCGGCGCGAAGCTCGCCCGATCATGGAAGAGCTGGCCGATCAATACCGCGAAACGATTCACCTCGCCGTGCTCGACGACACCAAAGTCGTCTATGTGGACAAGCTCGAAGGGAAGCAAGCGGTCCGAGTGGAGTTGACGGCGCTGGGCACCCGCCTGTACGCGCATTGCAGTGCTCTCGGCAAAGTGTTGTTGGCCTATCAGCCTGAGGAGAATGTGAAACGCCTTATCAAGGTGGAAGGGCTGCCACGGCTCACCGCCAATACCATCACCGATGTACACGAACTTGAAGAGACGTTGGCCAAGGTGCGCAAGCAGGGTTACGCCACCGATCAACAAGAAATCCTGGCCGATCTCTGTTGCATCGGCGCGCCGATCCATGATCATACCGGCCAGGTGATTGCCGCAATCAGCATGTCGGTTCCCGCCTATCGTTTTCAACGTTCACAGGTCGAGCTGCGCAAAGCGATGATGCGAACGGGGAAGCTGATCTCAGAACGCTTAGGCTATTACGGTTCTTAATGGGGTTTGAATTCCGATGAATGCCACCACGAATCACACGGTCAAAGTTGCCATACTTGGTTCCGGCAACATCGGCAGTGATCTCATGTTCAAGATTCTACGCGATCCCGGACACATGGAGTTAGCGCTGCTGGCCGGGATCGAGCCACAATCCGAAGGGTTGGCCCGCGCGCGCGATCTGGGTATCAACGCCAGTCACGCCGGCATTCAAGCCATTCTCGACGATCCCAACATTCGGATCGTGTTCGATGCCACGAGCGCGTATGCCCACGTGCGTCACGCGAAGCTGTTGAAGGAAACCGGTCGCATCGCTATCGATTTGACGCCGGCCGCGCGCGGGCCGTATGTCATTCCGCCCGTCAATCTGGGCGCGCATCTTGCTGAGACCAATGTCAATTTGATCACGTGCGGCGGGCAGGCGACGATTCCGTTGGTGTATGCCGTCAGTCGTGTGACACCGGTGCCTTACGCCGAGATGGTGAGCACCATCGCCAGCTTATCAGCCGGACCCGGCACGCGGCAGAACATTGACGAGTTCACGTTCACGACCGCGCGCGGCCTGGAAGTGATCGGCGGCGCGCAGCAGGGCAAAGCCATCATCATTCTCAATCCTGCCGATCCGCCCATCATGATGCGCAACACGATCTACGCACTCTTGGATTCCGAAGAGGTTGACGAGCAGGCGATCGTTGATTCGATTGAAGAGATGGTGGTCTCGGTGCAAGCTTATGTGCCCGGCTATCGGCTCAAGAATCCGCCGGTCTTTGAGAAGCGCGCTACACCTGAAGGCAAGCGGACGTTGGTCGCCATTTTATTGGAAGTGACCGGCGCAGGCGATTATCTTCCACCCTACGCGGGCAACCTCGACATCATGACGGCCTCGGCCCGACAAGTGGGCGAGTTGTTCGCCTGCCAGTTATTGGAACAAAGGTGATATGCTGAAACCACCTCGTCTGACAGATACCACTTTGCGCGATGGCTCGCACGCCATGCGGCATCAATTCACGCGCCAACAGGTGCGATCGGTGGTCGAAGCGCTCGATCGAGCCGGTGTGCCGGTGCTCGAAGTGACGCACGGTGACGGCCTCGCGGGATCATCCATTCAATACGGCTTCTCACGTACCAGCGAGATGGATCTGATCGAAGAAGCGCGCAACGCAGTCACACGTTCTCGAATTGCGGCGTTGTTGTTGCCCGGCATCGGCACGCGCAAGGAATTGAAAGAGGCCGGCGCACGCGGCATTCAAGTGGTGCGCATCGCCACGCAATGCACCGAGGCCGACATTTCACAACAGCACTTTGGTATGGCGAAAGACATGGGATTGGAAGCGATTGGCTTCTTGATGATGTCGCACATGCGGCCGCCGGAATTTCTCGCCGAGCAGGCATTGCTGATGGAGTCTTACGGGGCCGATTGCGTGTATGTGGTGGATTCGGCGGGTGCACTCCTGCCCGACGGCGCGGCGGCGCGCGTGCGCGCGCTCAAGCAGGCGCTCAAGATTCAAGTGGGCTTCCACGCGCACAACAATTTGGGATTAGGGATCGGCAACACGCTGGCTGCCGTGGAGGCAGGGGCCGATCAAGTGGATGGTTGTCTGCGCGGCCTGGGCGCGGGCGCGGGAAATGCCGCCACTGAATTGATCGCCGCCGCACTCGATAAGCTGGGGCTCAACCCCGGCGTCGATGTCTTCGCATTGTTGAATGCGGCCGAGTTCGTCGTCGCACCCTTCATGCCGTTCCAACCCATACCCGATCGGGATTCGATCGCCATCGGTTATGCGGGCGTGTATTCAACCTTCCTGCTTCACGCCAAACGACTGGGCAAACAATACGATGTCGATCCACTTGAAATTTTAGTGGAGCTGGGCCGCCGCAAAGCCGTGGCCGGTCAAGAGGATTGGATCCTTGACGTGACGTTGGAACTGGCGAAGCAGAAACAGACTTCAACTCAAGAGGCCATACCGTCATGACAGGGGCACCCCTCACAGTACAGACCGGCAGCTTCACGACGCATTGCGAACACAGCGGCGACGATCACGCCGAGACGATCCTCTTTCTGCACGGATCGGGTCCGGGCGTCACGGCCTGGTCCAACTGGCAATTTGCGCTGCCTGCCCTGGCCGATCGCTTTCACTGCCTCGCGCCCGATCTGGTCGGCTTCGGCGCAACCGAGTATCCGCAAAATCCACCGATGGGCATGCGCCGTTGGATGCGCCTGTGGGTCGATCAATGTCTGGCCTTGCTCGACGCGCAGCAGCTTGAGAAAGTACATCTGGTCGGCAATTCAATGGGTGGTGCGATCGCGCTGCACTTGTTAATGGAAGCGCCGGAACGCTTCGAGCGCGTGGTGTTGATGGGATCGATCGGCACGCCGCATGCGATCACGCCAGAACTCGATCGGCTGTGGGGGTTCTACGACGATCCATCGGTGAAGATGTTTCGTGGCATCATCCGCTGGTTTGTATACGACGACACCTTCATTGCGGATCGACTCGACACGATTGCGCAGACGCGTTTCGAGGCGGCCATGAATCCCGACGTGCAGCGGTCGTTCAAGGCGATGTTCCCCGCGCCGCGCCAGACCGTGATCGACGAACTCGTCGTGCCCGAACTCGCCCTGCGCCGCATGGATCATCCCGTGCTGCTGATACATGGGCGCGATGACAAGATCGTGCCGTTGGAGACGAGCCTGCATCTGTTGCAGCATTTGTCGAAAGTACAGCTGCACGTCTTTGGACAGTGCAGTCACTGGACGCAAATCGAGTTTGCGAACAAGTTCAATCAGCTTCTCGCGCAGTTCTTCACGGGACAGCTATGAGCGATCTGATCGAGAGACTGGCGCTGCGCCTCGATGAAGCAGCCCGGACGCACATTCCCATCCCGCCGTTGAGCGAGAGCGAAGCCTTGACCAGCGTCGATACGGCGTATGCGATCCAAACGCACTGGACCGCGCTGCGTACGGCACGTGGTGAAAAAGTATTAGGCCGCAAGATTGGGCTGACGAGCAAAGCGATTCAACAACAACTCGGCGTCGATCAACCGGACTATGGCAACTTGTGGGATACCACGTTTTATCCAGCGAGTGACGGCAAAGTGCAAATTCCAGCAGGCGATTTTGTGCAGCCGCGCATCGAGGGTGAGGTTGCGTTCCTATTTGACAAGCCACTGCGTGGGCCGAACGTGACCATGCGGGATGTGCTGGACGCGACGGAAGCCTGCGCGCTGGGTGTGGAGATCGTTGCCAGTCGCATCGCCGATTGGCGCATCAAGCTCGTCGACACGATCGCCGACAATGCGTCATATGGCGGCTTCACGTTGGGGCCGTGGGATCGCAAGCTGGTCCGATCGGATTTGGGTGAGCTCGCCATGACGATTCATCACAACGGGGTGTTATCGGCTGAAGGGAAAGGTGCAGCGGCGCTCGGTCATCCGGCCATCTCGACGGCATGGCTTGCCAACAAGTTGTTGGAGTTCGGCGTGTCGCTGGAGCCGGGCGATATCGTGATCTCGGGCGGTATCACCAAGATGCTGCCGGTGAAGGCGGGCGATGAGTTCGTCTTCACGCTGACGGGGCAACCGTCGTTGACGATTTCGTTCACATAGAAGCGCGCTGTCATTCCCGCGTGCTTTAAGCGGGAATCCAGCTGCCTTTTCAGCGAGACGCATTAATCGCCGAACTGGATGCCCGACAGAAGCATTCGGGCATAACGCCTAAGCGCTTTGCAAAGGATTGCTATGAACACCGACATCGCCCAACTCGTCAGCGTGGCACTGTACACGCCCAAGCCCGCTGAATCGGTGGCTTTCTTTCACGATCTGCTCGGCATGGAGATCAGCCATCGTGAAGGGCAGTCGGTTTATCTGCGCGCCTACGAAGATTTCTATCAATACACGCTCAAGCTCACCGAGGCAAAGCAAGCGGGACTCGAAGAAGTGACGTGGCGTGCATCGTCGCCGAAGGCATTGGAAACCGTCGTGATGCGGATCGAGGCGTCGGGCCTGGGGGACCGCTGGACCGACCGGGATTACGCGCACGGTCGCGCTTACAAGTTCTGCACGCCCGATGGTCATCGCCAGAAAGTATTGTGGGATCTCGATTACTTCGAAGCACCGCCGGAGTTGAAAAGCAAGCTGCGCAATCGGCCCTCCAAGCGACCGCTGCGCGGCGTGCCGGTGCGCCGCATCGATCACGTGAATTTGATGGTGAGCGATGTCGTGAAGAATACCGACTTCATGCTGAACGTGCTGGACTTCAAGCTGCGCGAGCAAAAGATCGGCGATGGCGGCGCGATCGTGGGTTCGTGGTTAAGCGTGAGCGCACTGGTGCACGAGTTGGCGTTGATGCGCGATTCAACCGGTTCACGCGGGCGCTTTCATCACGTGGCTTACTGGTATGGCGCGCAGCAACACCTGCTCGATATTGCCGACATCTTCGCCGAGCGCGATGTGCGCACGGAAAGCGGCCCGGCCAAGCACGGCACCACGCAAGCGTACTTCATGTACTGCTTCGAGCCGGGGGGCAATCGGGTGGAGTTGTTCGGCGACACCGGCTACTTGATTTTCGATCCGGAATGGAAGACCGTCGTGTGGAATGTGGCGAATGAAGTCGATCTGGAGAAGAGCAGTATCTGGTTCGGGGGCCAGCTCGCCAAATCGTTCTATCGCTATGGCACACCGGTCGTGCTAGGCCACAGCCTGGAAGAGATCGGCCGCTGAGGCGCGCGGCGAAGCGATTTGCCCATCAGGCTGGCAACAGGTGGGGGCCTGCGGCTGGCATTCAAGTGACAAGGCAAAGTCTGATCCGTCAAGAGAAGGAGGAAAAGCACGGCAGTACGAGCACACTTGAGATTCGAATTGCGCGATCGATTCGTTCTTTCATCAGATAAAGGAGGAGACCATGAACAAGAGAGTTAATCCATTGCGCCGCTCGACGGCGCGCCACTGGGCGGCGGTGTACCTGTTCCTCGCGCTGACGGTGTTAAGCCTGATCGTCGCGGCTTGCTCACCCGCGGCTGCCCCTGCGACGTCGGCGCCAGCTGCGGCGACCTCGGTACCTGACGCTCCAGCGGCGGCCTTGCCGGCCTCAATCAAGGTCGGTGTCGTCGTGCCACTCACCG
>JAUQXC010000438.1 GCA_030834825.1 Thermoflexales bacterium | reverse complement strand
AAGGTCGTCAACGGCTGTTCCCGGCCCATCGGCTGTTGAATGTAAGGCTCCGTCAACGGTTGGCCGTTGATGTAGACCTGGCCGCCGCGCACCTCAATCGTTTCGCCGGGCAGACCGATCACACGCTTGATCAGGTCGGGTTGGCTAGGATGAGGGTTTTTGAGCACGATGATCTCGCCACGTGCCGGTTGGCGAAAAGCATAGGAGACTTTATCCACAATCACGTATTCGCCTTCGTGCAGGTTAGGCTGCATGCTCACTTGCTCGATGCGAAAACGGCCAATCAAAGCATTGACGACCAGAAAAGCGATGGCGACGAGCACCATCGTTTCGACGAGGTCGCGCAGCATGTTGGGGTGTTGTAACCCCGTCGGGGTGGGCGCTTCGCCGGGTAAAACCGGCACGATGGAAATTTCTTCTGACACAACGATCCTTTATACAACAGACTAGGCTACTGCTCACCCTCCGCGTCCACACGGACGCGCTCGAGGAGCGGGTTTTAAGACAGGCGCTTCTAAAGCTATGGCGCCGGCACAGCGGCATAAGTGTGATGCGGCACAGTGCTCCAATCGGAGGGCGGCCAGTACACCAACCAGGCCCGCCCGACGATGCTTTGGGGCGTGATCGCGCCAAACGCGCGTGAATCACTGGAATTGTTGCGATTGTCGCCCATCACGAAGAAGCGTCCCTCTTCCACCCGTTGCGCCTGCATATCCACATTCGTTAAATTTTTCAAATACGGTTCGTCCAAGGCGCTGTCGTTGACGTAGACCTGTCCGCCTTTTATTTCTACCGTGTCGCCGGGCAGGCCGATGATGCGCTTGATATAATCGCGTTCGTTGTTGGGCGGTGCAAAAACGACCACATCGCCGCGCTCGGGCGGATGCAGCAGATAAGAGATCTTGTCAATGAGCACGTACTCACCGTTGTGCAAATTAGGCTCCATGCTGTCGCCTTCAATCCGATACCGGCCGGTGGCGGCGTTGACCAGTAAGAAGATGGCTGCGGTAAGCAGTACGGTTTCGACAATTTCGCGCAAGACATGAGAGCGCCGGGCCTGACTGGCTGGGGGTGCAATCCCGGCCGGTGCCGTGTCCACGGGCGACGGATACTCCTCTGACACTTCTAACTCCTCACACTACCAGACTCGGCGCGATTATACTCTAACTCGATCGGGGTGACAATTACCAGGGCGCTTGCAGAGTTCCAACTCGATAACAGCTAAGTCCGGTTGGCGCCTACACCTTGACACGGCCTTGGACTGTGCCATAATCACAGTCATCCCTCAGTACCGGAGACGGTTATGACGAAAGGCAGTGTGCTCATCGTCCCCGCCGACGACACAACCCTGGATTTGCTGCGCGCCTACTTCGCTTCGGCGCAATATGCCATTTTGACTGCACACTCGAAGGAAGCGGCGTTGCAGCTGGCACGCCAATCGCTGCCGCAGGCCATCATCGCCGATCTGGACGTAGCGGACGTCGATGTGGCCGCGTTGTGCAAAGAGGTCCGCTCGTCCCCGCGCACCCAGCACATCCACATCACCCTGTTGACGCCGCACGCCCGCCACGACGATCGGCTGACGGCGCTTTCCTCGGGCGCAGATGAATTCTTGTCCAAACCGGTAGACGCCGAAGAGTTGGGCTTGCGCGTGCGGAATGCCTTGCGCCGCGCCGAGTTTCAGAACCTGGTCGATCCGGTTACGGGGTTGCCGGGTTCCCGCCTGGTCGAGGAGCAGCTGCGCGCCTTGCTGCGCCGGAAAGACCCGTGGGCGTTGTTGCGCGCCAATCTGCGCGGTTTCAGGGCCTTCAGCACCGCCTATGGTTTTCTGGCCGGCGAAGAGGTGCTGCGGTTTACGGCCCAGACATTGATGCATATCGTGGATGAGTCCGGCGCGCACGACGATTTCCTGGGCCATGCCGGCGGCGATAATTTTGTGGTGATCACCACGCTCGATCGGAGTGGCACCATCCGCCAGTCTTTCGTCGAGCAGTTCAACACCGGCGTGCGGGCTCACTATTCGTTTCGCGAACGGGAACGCGGCTATCTGATTCTCAAAGCTGCCGATGGCACCGAGACACAATCTCCCCTGATGACACTCAATGCCCAGCTGCTCACCTCGGAGCAGGGGCCGTTTTACGACATCATGGAATTGACGCAAATGCAGTAGGCGTCGTCCAGGAGGTTCGTCATGAAGCGAAAAGCGCCCACTGCCTGGCTGTTGGCGATATTGGCCAGTTTGCTGATGGCTGTAGGTGCTCAAGCATTGACGTTGATCACCAATACGACCAGCGGCGGTTCCAGCCCGGATGCACCACTGAATCTCAATCCCGGCTGGCGCTTCACCGTCAAAGCGGACACCGTGCCGGGCGAGGCCGTCTGCGTGGAAGTCCATCCCATGGGCGACACGGGCAACTTCATGCGGACGCAGTGTGTCTTTAGCGGCGGCTCCACTCCTTACAACTGGACGTGCAACGTCTTTACCAGCGGTGTGCCTCAGACCTTCCGTAGTAAAACGGTACAGTATCAATTCCACGCGGCCACCGATGACACAAATTGCCAGGGTA
>JAUQXC010000437.1 GCA_030834825.1 Thermoflexales bacterium | reverse complement strand
GACAATCCGCCACGGATTGGTCGCATTGAACTCATCAACCTGCATGAACAGCGCATCTTGCAGCTCACCTTCAAATGAATGCCACAAGACCAACTCTTGTCCTTCTGGGCGCACGGGGGTTGTGATCGCCGGCGTGGCGCAGGCCGTCAACAGAACGCCGCTTAACAGCAACACGATCCACTTTCGAGACATCTTGTACCAGCCTACTTTCTGCGATAAAAACCTTGCGAGGCAACATCCATCAGCCGATACGGATCCTGCCCGCGCAAGGTTTTGCTTGTGCTGTAAGATGCGCTGAGTATAACCGACCGGCTAGGGTGCGTCAAACACAGGCCGCCGCTGGTATGCTATACTGTCGCGCATGCAACCGATTTTTCTCCAGTGGGAGGGATTGACGATCAGCACTTATGCCGTCTGCCTGGGACTGGGGCTGATCATGGGCACGATCGTCAGTCTGCACGAAGCGCGGCGCCGAAACATCCGATCGGCCATCGTGTTCGACGCGATCCTTGCCGCGGTCGTGTTGGGTGTAATCGCCGCCCGCCTCGGCTACGTGCTGATCAATTGGATCTATTATCAAGATCACCTGGCCGAGATCGTGCGGTTGTGGCAGGGTGGTTTGAACTGGCAGGCCGGTCTGCTGGGAGGTTCGATCGGCGCCTGGCTGATCGCTCGGCGACATTCAGTGTCGGTGCTCACACTGGATCTGCTCGCCTTCGGCGCAGCCTGAGGAGTGTGCTTTGGTTGGATCGGATCGGACCTGTCAGCAACCGCCTATGGCAAAGAACTGTTTCCCGGACAACCTTTTTTCTTCCTCGCTATGGATGCGCCCGATTGGTATGGCCTGACCAATCCGCGCTGGCCGACACAGGTCATGGGAGCGGTGTGGGCGCTGTTGGTGTTTCTGGCTTTGTGGTTGACACGCAAGCGGGTGTGGCGTGACGGCATCCGTTACTGGCTGTTCAGCGCCGCCTATAGTCTTGGTGTGTTCGTCCTGGGCTTCATCCGGGGCGATGAGGTGCCGGCTGTGGGTGGTTGGCGGATCGACCAGATTCTGGATGCACTGCTTGTCGGCCTTGCGACAGTGGCGCTCAGTCGGCTATGGCTGCGCTCCCGATCAACCGCCGCACCCTCGAACGTGTCAGCAGAAACCAGTGCCAGCCAGGGTTGACAGGACTAAGTGTCGGCGGTACACTTTATAGTGTGAGTTTGACACCAATTCAATTTTCGCAGGAATAGGTTTATGAAAATCACTGTCGGTCTCGCGCAACTCAGCCCGAAACTTGCCGATGTACGCTCGAACTGCGAAACGCACATGTTGTTCGTCGAACGTGCCGCGCGTGAAAAAGTGGACCTGCTGGTCTTTCCCGAATTGTCGTTGACGGGCTACATGCTGCAGGACGCCATGGCGCATACCGCGCATAAGGCGACCCCGTCCGATCCACTGATGAGCTCAATGTTGGAAGCCAGTCAACGTCTCGATCTGGTGGTGGGCTTTGCTGAGGTCGATGAACGAGGCCGCTATTTCACCGCGGGCGCCTATCTCTCGCGCGGGCAGATCAGGCATGTCCATCGCAAAGTGTATTTGCCCACTTACGGCATGTTTGACGAAGGACGCTTCTTCGACGCCGGAGATAGCCTTCGCGCATTTGACACTCGCTTCGGGCGCATGGCCATCTTGATCTGCGAAGATTTCTGGCATCTCAGCCCGCCCTACCTGGCCTGGCTCGACGGTGCCGATGTCCTGCTCCTGACCTCGGCCAGTCCCGGGCGCGGGATCAGCGACGACGATCGCCTGAGTTCAGCGCGCTTCGTCGAAACCATTAACAAGTCGTATGCGGCGATCTTTGGCAACTACGTGATTCATTCCAATCGAGTGGGCTTTGAAGACGGGCAGAACTTTTGGGGCGGATCCACCATCTTCAATCCCGATGGCGATCTTGTGGTGCAGGCGCCCTACTTCGAGGAGGCCTTAACCGTGGCGGAGATCGATCTGGCACAGATTCGCCGCAGCCGGGCCCGCACCCCGCTGCTGCGCGACGAACGACCGGAATTGACACTGCGTGAACTGCGGCGTATTACTGGCGAGAAGTGATGCGCATTTACCAACAGCCAACCACCAGCAACTAACTACCAACATGACACCTCCTGATCTGACCCATAAACTTAACATCAATCCCGATCTGGCCCGCACGGTGCTGAAGACATTCCTGCGCGACGAAATTCGCAAAGTAGGCATCGAACATGCCGTCATCGGCTTGTCAGGCGGCATCGATTCGGCGCTGGCGTGTTATCTGGTGGCGCAAGCGATCGGCGCGCACAACGTCTATGCCGTGCGGATGCCCTATCGCACCTCGTCGCCCGACAGCCTCGAGCACGCGCAATTGGTCATCGATGCGCTGGGAGTTCACAGCGAGACCGTGGAGATCAGTGACATGGTCGATCCGCTCATCGCGCGCACGCCAGACATGACCCCGCTGCGCAAAGGCAACCTCATGGCGCGCGCCCGTATGATTGTGTTGTACGATCGCTCGGCGGCACACCAGGGTCTGGTGGTCGGCACCAGCAATAAGACCGAACTGTTGTTGGGCTATGGCACGCTCTTTGGCGATATGGCGTCGGCCCTCAACCCGGTCGGCGACCTCTACAAGACGCAGGTGCGCCAACTGTCCCAAACGCTCGGAGTGCCCCAGCCGATCCTGGATAAAGCGCCATCCGCTGACTTATGGCAGGGCCAGACCGACGAGGACGAAATGGGACTGACCTATGCCGAAGTCGATCAACTCTTGTATTTGCTGGTGGATGAACGTTACTCGCCAGAAGAGGCGATCGAGGCGGGGTTTAGCCGGGTCTACGTGGAACGTGTCTGGAAGTTGATCCGTACGATGCAGTTCAAACGCCGTGGCCCGCTGATTGCCAAGCTGAGCAAGCGCACGGTTGGCATTGATTTCCTGTATTTGCGTGATTGGGGTTATTAATTCTCCGCCCAGAGACCGACCGCCTGTCTTCCCAAGCCGGAGGACAGGCTTTTTCGTCGGAAGTGCATATCAATTGATCCAAAGATGTGGCTAATTGAAGCAATTTTCCACTCATTCGTCACCCCCAGTTCATTACATTTGTCATGTTGAGATAGAGACACCTCCCACTAACACTCTCAGCTGCGTTTGGGTTACAACTAAAGTCCCCCAGACTGTGCAGGGAGGAGGATGCGCGCTGTGTATAAAATGAGCAAGCGCGTGTGATAACCCGGACAATGTGATCACCACTTGGGTGACGCCTTCTGCCCCATCTCAAACGCGAAGGTCAACCACACCACCTTGAAAGGAGCCCGTCTCGCACCCGATTGATCTGACACCACCCCTCACCCAGTTTCAAGCTGTATATCTTCGGTACTGTCCGCTGTGTTTTGAGCAAATCACTTTCCACTGGAGAAGAACCATGTCCCGACAGCTGTACAAATTATTTGCCGTGGCCGTAACGATCAGCATGATTGTAGCATTGCCGGCGGTGGCGTTGCCACAGACCATATCAAGTGTAACACGCAGCGAGTCTAATGCGCCGTTGGCACCGGAGGCCAAACAGGCAGTGCCAGCCCTCGATGACCCAGTACTGGAAATAGCCGGGCCTGGTGACGAGAGCGAACTGCCGCAGGCTGCACTACCCAAGACTGGTCTAGCGAAGATCGTCATCGAATTGGTGGATGAACCTGCAACTGTGGCCTACGCCACTGCACAAGCTGCCAATAAGTCCAAAGTCGACACGGTGGCAGCCACCCAGGCCCAGGTTGCGCGTATCGAAGCGGAACAACAAGCATTGCTGTCTACCCTGGACAAACTTGAGGCGACAGTCATTTACCGCACACAACGCGTCTATAACGGCATTGCCGCGATTGTGGATGTCGAGAAATTAGACGAGCTCGCGCAGCAGCCCGGCGTCAAAGCCATTCATCCCCTGATCAGCAAGTCTCTGGACAACTGGCACAGTGTGCCGCTGATCGGCGCGTCGCAGTTATGGGATCAAGCGGGTGTCTTTGGTGGGCTGGATGGCACGGGCATCAAGGTCGGCGTCATCGATACCGGCATCGATTACATGCACGCCAATTTCGGCGGTTTAGCGGTAAGCGGTGTCTATACCACTAACGATACGACCGTCATTACCGACACTTATAACGGGAACCTGATGTTCCCCACCATGAAAGTAGTCGGCGGTTGGGACTTTGCCGGCGATGATTACGATGCTAACCCCAGCAACCCGACCTATAATCCTATTCCATCACCTGATCCGGATCCCGCAGACTGCGGCGATCACGGATCACACGTGGCAGGCACGGCTGCCGGTTATGGTGTCAATGCCAATGGCACCACATTTACTGGCACTTACAACAGCGCGCTTGATTTCAGTCAGTTCAAGATCGGCCCGGGCGTTGCGCCCAAAGCCGAGCTATATTCGTTGCGCGTCTTTGGTTGCGAAGGATCAACTGACTTGACCGATCAGGCGATTGAGTGGGCCGTGGACCCGAACGGCGACGGCGACTTCTCCGATCACTTGGACGTGATCAATATGTCGCTGGGTTCGTCGTATGGCAGCATCTATGACTCGTCAGCGGTAGCGTCTGATAATGCAGCGCTGGCTGGCGTAGTCGTCGTCATGTCATCCGGTAACAGCGGCGACATTTACTACGTCACCGGCTCGCCGGGCATTGCCGCCCGCGGCATCAGCGTGGCTGGCACCGATGACGGCGCGGCCATCCTGGACGGCTTCCGGGTTGTTACGCCGGCCAGCTTGGCCGGCGTTCATCCTGGCTCTGAGTCAGTGCTGTATGACTGGACCAGCCCAGATCTGCCGGTAACGGGCACCCTGGTTTACCCGCTGCCCGGCGCGAACCCAGCGCAAGACCAGCGCACGGGCTGCTACACCTATGACATTACAAACACGCAGATCATCTCAGGCAACTTCGTGCTGCAAGACTGGAATGAGCCGTCATGCCTGGGTTCGGTTGGGCGCGGCGCTAATGCCGTAGCAGCGGGCGCCAAGGGCGTGATCATGGTGGACAACTTCGGCGCGTTCGATCTGTTCATCAGCGGCAGCAGCGTGATTCCCGCCTACAGTGCCCCCAAAGTTGTGGGTGACGCGCTGAAGGTCGCACTGAGCAGCGACACGGTTCAACTGGTTATGACGAATGAATACAAGGGCAGCGTTCCGTACAACGAACCGGCCTATCAAAACACCGTCTATTCGTCCTCGTCGCGCGGCCCGCGCCGCGGCGATTCGCTGCTGAAGCCCGATATTGCAGCTCCGGCAGTCTCGGTCTTCTCCACGCAGAACGCCTGGCCGTGGAACGGCAAAGGCGACGGCACCACCGGCGTGAGCTACAACGGCACGTCGATGGCGGCACCGCATGTGGCAGGCTCGATGGCATTACTCAAACAGCTGCATCCCGACTGGTCTGTGGAAGAGCTGAAGTCGCTGGCGATGAACACCGCCACGACCGATGTCACACAGGCCAACGGGGCTTTGCCCAAGTACACACCGGGACGCATCGGCGCGGGCCGCATTACTTTGCCCAATGCCGCGTCGTCGGACGTGATTGCCTTCAATGCGACCGAGCCGTATTTGACCAGCGTCTCGTTCGGCGCAGTGGAAGTCAGTGGGACAACCGCCGCTACTAAGCAAATCGCGGTCGCCAACAAGAGCAACCAATTGGTACGGTATCAAGTGAGCTATCAAAGCTATGCGGACGTCCCCGGAGTATCTTACTCCGTCACACCAGCAGAGATAGCTTTACCGGCGCAGAGCACTGCTTTAATCTCGGTTACGATGACGGCCGATGCCGCCCAGATGAAGCACTCGAGCGACCCCACGGTCTCAACACCCGCCGGCAGATCATGGCTGAGTGAAGCGTCGGGCTATGTCATCCTTGAACCGATAATCGTAACCTACACCTTGGTAGTCAACACTGCGGGCAGTGGTGTGATTAACCTTATGCCTGCGGGTGGAGTGTATTCGGAAGGAACAGTCGTTACCTTAACAGCTGTCCCCGATCCGCATTGGTCATTTGTTGCCTGGAGTGGTGATGTGAGCAGCTCGATCAATCCGTTGGTGATCACGATGGATGGTAACAAGACCATCACGGGCACCTTCGCGTTGAACAACTATGCACTCACGGTAAATGTGGCCGGGAATGGTGTGGGAACAGTCGTGAAATCACCCGATGCCGCTTCATATCCTTACGGCACCGTCGTGACCTTGACGGCAACTCCAAGTTCGACGTCGTACTTTGCAGGCTGGAGCGGAGATATCATCGGTACAACTACCCCGGAGGCTATCACCGTCGACGGCGACAAAGTCATCACCGCTACTTTTAACAGCCATCAGATTTACCTGCCGTTGATTACCCGGAACGCAACGGGGACGACATATACCGTTGCGAAGATCGACCAACTGATGCCGGGTCAACACATCCCGACCATGCTGCGCGTGCCCGTGCATGCTGTGCCGCGCCCGGCGTCTGAGATGAGCGCCACCGTCTCAACCATCTCCTTTACAAGCGTCACTGGCACAGCCTCAATCCCGTTGGCAGGCACAGCTATCTCGACCGGTCTGTCCTACCCCACCGACATTGTTTCGTTGGTCAGCGCCTTTGAACTAGCCGAAATCAGTCCCAACGAGCTCGGCTATCCGGGTACGGACAATGCCGATCTGAAGTACGTGGGCGTAACCAATAACAACCGTGTTGCTACAGGCGGCTTTGTCACCAACACCACTCTATACTTTGGTGTGTCAACCTGGGGTGATCACAACACCGCGTATGCTGCCGATGCCGAATTCGATATCTATATCGATCGGGATCGCAATGGCACGTGGGACTATGTGGTGTACAATGCCCAAGCTGGGAATGATATCTTCGCCACGAGGGTCGTCAACCTCAGCACTCAGGCCGGTGTCTACGACCAGTACGTGAACGTCACACCCTCGTTGGATACTTACCCGTTCAACAACAGCGTAATAATCCTGCCGGTCAGCGCCAGCCGCCTTGGTTTGTCCAATGCTAATCCGCGCTTCGACTATCAGATCTTGACATACAGCCGCGAGGACCCCACGGAAAGCGGTGTCGATGCGAGTGCGAAGCACACCTACAGCGCGGCTGCCGCGGGCCTCGACTTCACCAACGGTTCGGCTACCGGTCCGGTCTGGTTCGATCTACCCGGCACGAATCTCAATGTCAACTTCGATCAGGCCGCTTACATCGCCAACGGGACGCTGGGGGCGCTGCTGCTGCACCATCACAACGCCGCCGGCCAGCGCGAAGAAGTGATCAACGTAACACCGTCTACCAACTATGCCTTCGTGACGTTGATGCACACCAACGACTTCCACGGCAACCTAGAACCGGCCGGCAGCAATCCCGGCATCGCCCGCCTGGCTAACAAGATCAAACAGGTTCGCAACGAAGTCAACTCCGCCAACACGCTGCTGCTCGATGCGGGCGACATCATGCAGAGTTCGCTGCTCTCCAATCTCAAGAAGGGCGAGCCCACGATCGATCTATACAATTTCGTGGGTTACAATGTGGCGACCTTTGGCAACCATGAATTCGATTGGGGCCAGCAAGTGTTGATCAGTCGTACCCTGCAGGCCACTTTCCCCTTCGTCGTCTCGAATCTGGTCGTCAACGATACAGGCAACTGCGCCACCGCCGGTTGGACGACGCCCGTGTCGTTAACCGTCAAACCGTGGATCACCAAGACCGTGGGCGCACCCGGCAACCAGGCCGTGATCGGCATCCTGGGCACGGCCTCCATCGAGACGCCCTACATCACCATCGCGTCGGCGACAGAAGGACTGTGTTTCAAGAATCCGGCCGAAGCGATCGCTCACCACTACAACGATGTGAAGGCCGCGGGCGCAGACGTCATCGTCGTGCTCAGTCACAACGGCTTGAACGACGGCGGCTACGGCTATGGCTTCACTGTCGAAGGTGAACGGACCCTGGCAAGGAAGCTGGTGGAGCAGGACACACCGGCCAACTTGATCATTGGCGGTCACAGTCATATCGATATGGCGGCGGCAGAAGTGGTCAGTGGCACCACGGTGGCGCAGGCGCACTATGCCGGTCGCAAGCTAGGCCGTGCTGACTTGATCATCAACAAAGCCACCGATACTGCCACTATCAAGTGGACACGCCTTGTCGTTGGCACCAGCGATCCAGAAGATGCCGCTACCAAGGCGCGCGTCAACGTATGGGCACAGGACCCCGTTTACCAAGCGCAAATCAATCAAGTCATCGGCTTCAGCAATGTTGATCTGGTTCGCAACTACGATGGCGACAACCTGATGGGCGCATTGGTTAACGACTCAATCTACAACGACTTGAACACGGATGAAAATCCAGTCAATGATGTCGATATGGTCTTCAATAACTCGGGCGGTCTGCGCACGGACCTCACCAGCATCACCAAGCCGTTCACGTTGACCTATGGCATGATGTACAGTATTCTGCCGTTCGGCAATGCCACGCTGGTCGGCGATATGACCGGCGCGCAGGTTCAAGACTTGTTGAATCAGGCCGCCACGCTGTTCAAGGGTGCTATCCAGGTGTCTGGTATTCGTTACTCGTTCTACGCTTACACCGACACCCTCCCCAACACCGCTCAGCCATGGGCTTGGGGCGCGTACAGCGTCACTGTCAAGAATCGCAGCACCGGTATCTGGGAACCGCTGGTGATGACCAAGACTTACCGCATCGCCACCAACGAATTCCTGGCGCCGGCCGGTCAAGACGGCTTTTCACAGTTCAAGTACGTCACCAACTACTCCTACTGGGGCGATATGCTGGATGGCGTCAATCGCTGGGTGAGCAAGGTTTACAGCACCACAGCCTCGGCCTACAACGGACCGAATAACGACGGTCTGCTCGATGGCCGCATCACCCGCAACGGAACCAGTACCTATAACCCGGCCGATCCCAACCAAGTCGTGCCCGTGAACGTCCTGCATCATAACGATGGGCATGGTCGCCTGCTCCCATCGGGTAGCGCACCGGGTTACACCAACTTGGTAACACTGATCAACCGCGAGCGCGCACACAACCCCAACCGCACGCTGCTGCTCAACGCCGGCGATACCATCCAAGGCGATGCCATGGCCGCCTACTACAAGGCTGCCTTCACCGGTCTTGCACCCGATGGTACGTCGCTGCCGATCTCGTTGACCGTGAACCCAATTCTCAAGTCGATGAATGCAATGACATACACTGCGATGACACTGGGCAATCACGAATTCAATTACGGCAGCACCATCTTTACCGGCACGCTGGGACAGGCTACCTTCCCGCTGGTGCAAGCCAACATCTATGACAGCGGCGCCTACGGTCTGGCACAGGTTAACGTCCAGCCACACGTCACTGTGACGCTGCCCGGCCCGGCAGGAAACATCAACATCGCCGTGTTGGGCATCGGCAATCACCGTATCCCAAACTATGAGCTGCCCAGCAACATCCCAGGGCTGACGTTCACCAACCCCATCACCGAGGCGCAGAATCGCGCCCCGGCTCTGAAGGCCGTCAACGATGCCGTCATCGCGCTGACGCACATCGGCTTCACCGCTGATCCCAACAGCATCGAAGTCGACACCAATGTGGACACCGTGCTGGCCGCGCAGACCACCGGCGTGGACGCCATCCTCGGCGGTCACAGCCATACCCGCCCAGACACTGGTTTTGGGCCGTACAAGTTCTTACCCACCTTCGTCGGTGCGCCGGACAACACGCCAGTGATCATCAACCAGGCGTATCGCTATAACTCCTATCTGGGCGAGATCGTGCTGGGGATGCTGCCCAAGGCGGGCGGTGGCTACGAAGTTGTATCCCGCGCTGGCCGGTACATCGCCAACAGCACCAGCATTCCGGAAGATGTCGAAGTGAAGGCCATCATTCAGCCGTATGATGAGTTCTTCCAAACATACAAGAACCGCACGCTCGGCCAGACGATCACACCCATCGACACGCTGAATGCCTTCACCCAGGAAACGAATGGCGCCAACCTGCAAGTGGATGCCTCGCTGTGGAAGCTGACCAGCACGCTGGCCATACCCATCGACTTCCATCTATCGGGCGCGATGACCAACCAGCGCATCGGCGCGACGGCCACCCCGGCCACGCCATACACCATGACCGTGAACGACATGTTCACCCTCATGCCGTATGAGAACTCGCTGGTTGTCATGGAGATCAATGGCGCTGAGTTGAAGGCCATCCTGGAGCGCGGTTTCCGCAACTACTGGTACTACAAGAACACCAGCAATGCGGGTGGGTATTCCAAGTACACCACCTGTATGTTGGACGTGTCAGCAGGGGCGGTGATCACCTATCAGGACACCATGACCTACACCCCTGGCACCGATTACGTGGTGGGCATGTCGCTCCATGGCAGCCCCATCGACTTCACAGCGGCAACCACATATACGGTCTCGACTGTAAATTACCTGGCCGCCGGCTCGTGCAACTTTAACGACAGTGGCGTCTCACTGTGGCCAATCAGTCAGATCGTGGCCGACACGCAGTACTACGTCCGCGATGTGATGATTGACTACGTGCCGCTGCTACCACAGCCGATCAATCCTCAAATCGAAGGTCGCTTGATCTTCTTGCCGTAAGTGCGCAAGTTGCGCATCGCCATCACTCCGTCTGAGTGATTAACACAAGACCCGATGAGCCAGCCAGGCTCGTCGGGTCTTTTCACGTCTGCAGGACAATTGCGCCAGGTCCAACCCGCTCGAAATGAACTTCTGTCCCGGCCGTGGCCACGCCCTGATCGACAAACTCATTTTTGAACGCACGCGCTGCAAATGCCCCGTGCGGGTCCGTCTTCTTTCGCGTGCCGAAAGCGGACGCCGGCGTGCGGGCCGAGCAAAATGGCAAAGCCTTGCTGGTCAAGCGCCAACCACCGCACACCAACTGCTGCGAAGCGCCCCCGAAGCGTAGCGGAGTGGGGTACGATGCCTGGGGCAACATCCGCGCCAGTGTGTCGAGTGGTACAATGCCCACGGACATCGGCTACACCGGTCAGCGACTCGACACTTACATTAACTTGTACGAGATGGGTGCCCGGTGGTATAGCCCGGTCTTAGGCCGCTGGCTCAGTCCCGATACGATTGTGCCGAACGGAAAGAATCCGCAGGCGTTCAACCGCTATGCCTACACATTGAACAATCCGGTCAAGTACCAAGATCCCAGTGGGCACATGCCAACATGCGGTGATGCCAAAGACATGACGGGGGGATGTGGCCTTAATAGTTTTGTTCCCGGCCAGGCAGAGGCGATGGACGGGGCAAAGGAGCAACAATACGAAAACTGCAAACAAGGCAAGGGTGGATGCAATAATCCCTGGGAAGTGCTGGCGTTTACTGTAGGGGGGTTAATTGGAACGGGGTTGTTGCCCGAGATTGCTGCGGGAGCATCGGAGGCATGGGCCACCGCGGGAGCAAGAGCCGCGGCTGCCTGTGTCAACAGCCGAATTTGTGCAATACTGTTGCTAGGAGGAACAGGAGCAGGGGCAAAGGCGGTACAAGGTTCTCAAACAGCAGCCCCTCAAATTAACCTGGCTGCACACGAAGCAGCCAGCGGACATTTATTGGCCAGGCATGTTGGAAAGACGCTGGCCGACCTTGCTGCACGACTGGCGAATTCTCCAAAGCTTCAATCGGCTTCCACGCTTTATAATCACGCCTCAGCAGAGGCAGCAGTTGCGGAGACTTTATCTGTCAATCAAGCACAAATCGCTACTTGGTTACAAGGCACCTCGCAGGGTCTCCCAGTAACTCATCAGCTGGGTCAAGCAGCAGGCATGGTGTTGAGCCGTGGCTCATCAGTAGCAGTGGAGGGCAAGACTGTGATACTTTGGCTGCTACGAGATGTGGCAATGCAGCTAGGATATCGTGTCCACACCGGATATCTTGATCCTTAAATCTTTTATGGAGGTCAAATGTCTAACCTATTTCGGCTTTTAGGTTGTTATTTCAATGAAGATTGGGATTTGGAGGCCGACGATGATAGAGGCATTGTTGAGTTTTTCATGAAACAGGAGCCACGGGAAACGATACAACAGACCTTAAACGAACTACAAACTCTTCTAGGTCAAAAGAAATCCGAAGATGAACTCAATAAAATCGTTTTCGGCGAGCTGCACAGTCGCTATAATCCAACGGCGGATGGGTTAACCACCTCACAGTGGTTAGCTTCCATCGCTAACCAGATAGATTCTGGATTGAAGCAAGTATCAGAATGACTGTGCCAGTTATTACTCTTATGTCCTGAAAGCGAAGATTACTGTTCAAATGTAAGACAAGGCGGGCGGCTTCACGTGTTAAGCGTGGAGCCGTCTGCTGTCAACGGACTTGAACACGGACAAACGGATAGAAACGGATTGCGATTCGCGCGCGGAGAGCGTCCGTTCTCGTCTGTTTGCCCGGTTCAAAGTCCGTTGTGGGAACGCCATCCGCGCTGTGCGGTGATCGTGCTTCCGGCGAGCCACAGCCCTCAACAATCTGCTTTTAGCGGAAGATCGTCATCGACAAGATGATCGTTGGGCGCGGATTACATGCCCTACCGCACCACATTCGCGCGCCGACGGTGTCTGTTTCTCTCTGGCCGGCTCGCGCGCACACCCGCCCAGGTCTTTTCACGTCTGCGGTACAATTGCGCCATGGTCAAACCGCTCGAAATGAACTACTGTCCCTGCTGCGGACATGCGCTGATTGACAAATTCATCTTTGGCCGCACGCGCCGCAAATGTCCCGACTGCGGCTTCGTCTTCTTTCGCGATCCCAAAGTGGCCGCGGGGGTGTTAGCCGAACAGGACGGCAAAGTCCTGTTGGTCAAGCGTCTTTACGAACCGCATCAAGGTGAATGGGCCTTGCCCGCGGGTTTTGTCGAGATCGACGAAGGGCCGGTGCAGGCGGCGCTGCGCGAACTCACCGAAGAGACCGGCTTGGTCGGTCGGATTCGTGGGATCATCGGCACCTACCACATCCGAGCGGACCCGCGCGGCTCGATCGTGACCATCCTCTATCATGCCCAGATCGTCGGTGGTGAACTGAAGCCCGGCGATGATGCCGCAGAAGTCTGCCTTTTTGCACCAGATGAAATGCCCACGAAGCTGGCCTTTGCTTCGACCAGGAGCGCTCTTTGGCGCTGGGGCAGATCAAAAAAGCCGAACCTCGGCTAGAGGTCCGGCTTTGTCCGCGCTTATCAATCCTCTGAATTAAGATTCGCCGGTCGCTGGCTGGGACTGACGTGCCCGCACGCGTGTCATGACAACCCACGCTAGGGCCATGAAGACCAGACTAAACACAAACAGCCAGCGATACTGCGAATCCAAAGCCGAGACCAGCAATCCTCCTAAAGTCGGGCCGAGCACAGCCGCTGTTTGCGAAGACAAATAATACAAGCCGGTGTAAGCGCCGATCTTTCCTTCGTCGCCATAATCGTAGACTAGCGGCAAGCTGTTGACATTGACGGCGGCCCAGAAAGCGCCAGTCGGAATCAAAAACAATAGAAACGTCATGGCATCCTGCACGATGAAGTACCCCAACAGTAACAAGACCGTCAAGCCGACTAGGCCAATCCTGATCGCACGTGGCCGTCCAATGCGCGTCCCCAGAATACCAGCAGGAATTGCAAAAAGAATGAATGAGATATTGACAAAGCCTGCATAAATTGAGGCAGTCCCCCCGCGCATACCAAGCGTAAACACGGCGAACGACGATAGTCCTGTTTCCAAGGCATTGAAAGCCATGAACCACAACAGGATGCTCAACAGGACATACACGATACTTTTGTCCGGGTTAGCCCGCACAACCCGCAAGTTGGCGCGGACACCCGTGGGGGCCGCGGTAGTGTCGCGCACGATCTCACGCGGCTCTTTGACTAGCACAACGGCTGCTAGCAAAACGACGACGAGAAAAATCGATCCGGCAATAAAAGGCGCCGAACGGCCAACATACTCGAACAAAACCCCGCCCCCAAAATAGGCTAGCAGCCCACCGATCCCGCCCATCAAATTGATGACCCCGTTAGCCTTGCTGCGATCCTGGGCCTGGAAAAGATCGCCCAACCACGCCACGGTCGGAGAGCGGAACAGCGCCATACCGAAGTTAGTGATTAGAATGAAGACCGCTATCGCCAACACGGTCTGTGCCAGGGGAATGAAGATGAATGCCAACGCCGCAATTGGCATGCCAAGCAGGATCCAGCCTTTACGGCGGCCAAAGCGATTCCAGGTCCGATCGCTCCGTTCACCTACCCACGGCTGCACAAAAACATTGATAAGATTATCCCAGGTCATGATGAACAACGCGAGATAGGGCGGCAGCGCGAAGCCGACAATGTCAGGAATCTCGCGGCCTTCCCTCAGCAGCTGTGCGTTGAAATCGGGATTACCTGCTTGCAAGAATAGCGGGATATATTGATTGAAGATGGGCCAGACAATACTAACGCCCAGGAACCCTAAACCGATGATAAACGTCCTGCGCCAGGGGAAAGAGGATTGGGTCATAGATCTCCGTTTAGTTGACGAATCAGTTGAGTAGCAACGCGGTTCCGCCCTGCAATTCTACACCGGCTGGCGCAAAAGAAAAACGCGTAACCGTGGGCAGGTTGTTGATTCAACAGACCAGCAACACCTATTCAGGGAGAAACAGCCGCGGCCTGTGTCATACCGAGCAATCCTCCAGCCCCCGCAGGCGTTGATAGTCTTCCGGCGTATCCACGTCGAGCAGCAAGTTGGCATCATGCCACGGCACATACGTCAGCGGATATTGGGCAAAGATCGCACGTCCACCCACATCGCCTGTGAGCGCGTGCAAATCAACAAAGGTCGTGCGATCGAATAGTACCGGATTACCGCGTCGATCGTCGATCAGCGGGGCGACGATGGGGCTGAGCGTTTGCGCGTGTTGTGCGCGCAGGGCCTTCACCAACTCGATCGGGATCTGCGGCTGATCGGCCAGCAGGAAGATCGCCGATCCGATCGAGTCTGGCAATGCCTGCAATCCACAACGCACTGAAGTGCTCTGCCCGGCCTGCCACTCGGAATTAGGGATCACCGTCACCGGCAAATCGGCCACCACAGCGCGAATCTCCAGCGTGTGCGCACCCGTGACGATCACGACGGGGGACAGTCCCGCACCCAACGCCGTGCGCGCGACATGGCGAATGAACGGCTCGCCGCGCCACAGCAACAACGGTTTCTGCGTCGCCTCTCCCATGCGCAGCGCTGCTCCTGCCGCCAGGATGATCCCGGCGGTTGGTTCATGTACCGCAAAGACTTGCTGAGACTTCAGCGCCGCGATGATCACAGCTTGATACGCGAACGTGGCCAAGAGCGGTCGTGCGATAACTTGCGCCTGGGCCTGCAGCTCCGGCGTGTCAGCCTGATTGAGCAAGGCCACGCGTCTGGCGTTGGCTGGCACGTTCTTCAACCCACCGCTCGGATCACGCAGCACTGTCGCGATCGCGTCCGGCGTGACGACATCGCCCGGCGCCAGACCTGACAGCCGGGCAAAACGTTCGGGGCGATGGACATGCTCGCCATCCAATGGGTTACCCAACCCCGACAAGCCAACCACATAGATGACGTTGTCGACGAAATCGGGAATGGGCGGCTCATGCTCGGCGGGCGCTTTGAGCGGCAAGCCCTTCGAGCCATCCGCTTCGATCAACAAGGGGACGTGCTGCTGATCGGCCAATTCCAACACACGCTGCAATGCGTTGGCCGACAAACCCAGCGTCTTGCCCGCCTGGTTGAAGGGGCCGGTGAAAAGTGTGACACCTGATAGCAATTGAACGTCGAGCGAGGTCGCGTCGTCCACAAAGAAATGTCGATCGGCCAACATCGCTTGCGCGATCGCCAGGTGAGCAGTAGCCGCCACGATCACTGGCCCAGGCCATTCACGCGCCAGAGCGAACATGGCCGTAGTCTTGCCGCCGCCGCCCACCAGCACCAGGCGTGGGGCTGAACTGAGACGTAGCGCTGCGGTGAGTTTCAAGGAACCTCCACTGAGACGCCCCTGGCTCTGCACTACAACGTCCAGCGACTGGCGTAAAAAAACCGGACTTCTGAACGAAATCCGGTCGATCAATACGCGCCCAGCTCTCGCAGGCGATCGTCACTGATACCGAAGTGATGGGCCAGCTCATGGATGACGGTGTGCTTCACCCCTTGACGAATCGCCTCCGGCGTTTGATAGGCCAGTTCGATCGGCCCTTGAAAAATCGCGATGCGATCGGGCAGCGTGAGTTGATAGTGGCTGCCCCGCCGTGTCAGCGGCACACCCTGGTACAGCCCCAACAGCATCTGACCCGCAGATAGCCCGGCCAGACGCACATCATCGCGAGTGGGCCACGTCTCGATGATCACCTCGACGTTGCTCATCTTCTCGTGAAAGAACGGCGGCAGCTCATCCAACGCTGCCGCCACCAACTGCTCGAACTCGCCACGGGGTAACATATTCACCTCGCGGTGATTATACCATCCGCCTTCAGCCGCCATGCGCCTGCACTACCAGGCGGCAGAAGGCCAAGCCTAAGCCGGTGCCTTTGCGCAACGATCGTTTAGTGTCCGGTGCTTGTACGAACTTGGCGAAAATGCCGTCCTTGTAATCATCTGGTACACCTTCGCCGTTATCGATCACGTGGACGAGCACGCGGCCATTCTTGGCGCACCAAAGCCACCCGCCCGATCGGTGGAGCGCG
>JAUQXC010000436.1 GCA_030834825.1 Thermoflexales bacterium | reverse complement strand
GTTTTGTGTCAACATCCCGAGATTAGTGAGTGTGTCGTGTTGCTACGTGAAGACAATCCTGGGGATAAACGGATAGTGGCATACCTGGTTCCTCGACATATGTCAGGGAACCAGGACGACCGGCATCGTTTATCGATTAATGATATTCGTCGCTACATGTTAAATAAGGTACCTGACTATTTAATACCCTCAACCTTTGTATTTTTAGATAAATTGCCACTTACCGCGAACAGAAAGGTGGATCGGCGCAGTTTACCACAACCTGACCTAGTTCGGCCGGCGCTTGAAGCAGACTATGTGGCACCTCAAACAGAACTCGAGAATATTGTCACCCACATCTGGCAGGAAGTATTACAGGTGCAACAAGTGGGCGTCAATGATAACTTTTTCGATCTGGGCGGGCATTCTATTTTAGTTGTACAGATTCAGATGAAGATCCAAGAGCAGCTTGGATATCGTGTGCCACTAGTTGAAATGTTTCGTTATCCAACGATCAGGTTGCTTGTCAAGCACATCAGCGGAAGTGGTGTATCTACTGTTGCCAATAATCAGGGTGACCAACTAATAATGGGTCGTCAACGTTTGCAACAAAGATATTCACTCATGCAGAATAATCCAAAGAGGTCGGTATGAGTATGTCTAGCAATAAAACTCAGCGAACGGGCCTGGAAATAGCGGTCATCGGTCTAGCGTGCCATTTCCCAGGGGCTAACACGGTCGAAGCATTTTGGCAGAATTTGCGTGAAGGTCGAGAATCGATTTCTGTCTTCTCACCAGAGGAACTAGCAGATTCTGGCGAGGATTATACACAACCCAACTACGTTCCAGCCGCTGGCATACTGGAAGATGTTGAACAGTTTGATGCTGCTTTCTTCAACTTGGCGGCCAGTGAAGCGGAGATTATTGATCCACAGCATCGAGTTTTCCTAGAATGTGCTTGGGAAGCGATCGAGCGAGCCGGGTATAACGCCGAGCAATATCCTGGCTTGATAGGTGTTTACGCTGGTGTTGGCGTCAACAGTTATTTGCTGCATAACCTCTCTGCGCGCCGAGACCTATGGGCTCCTCAAGCTAGTCTCAAGATTCTAATAAGTAGTGACAAAGATTTTCTCGCAACACGCGTTTCGTACAAGTTGAATCTAAGAGGCCCCAGCATCACGGTGCAAACCGCCTGTTCTAGTTCCCTGGTTGCAGTCCATCTTGCCAGCCAGAGTCTCTTGGGCGGGGAATGTGAAATGGCGCTAGCCGGCGGTGTAACTATCAGCGTGCCCCAGCGGGCAGGATATGTGTATCATCCCGGTGATATCCTCGCTTCGGATGGACATTGCCGAGCATTCGACGCTCGCGCCGATGGCTCAGTCGGAGGAAGTGGTGTCGGCATCGTCGTCTTGAAGCGATTGGATGACGCATTGAGAGATAGCGATCATATTCATGCCGTAATATTGGGGACGGCTGTCAACAATGATGGCTCTCTTAAAATGGGTTACACTGCGCCCAGTGTGGACGGTCAGGCACTAGTAATCCAGGCTGCTCAAAACGCAGCTGGCATTGAACCAGATACGATCTCATATATTGAGGCACATGGTAGTGGTACAGAAGTGGGTGATCCTATTGAAATTGCAGCGCTTACCCAGGCCTTTCGGGCACGTAGTACAACCAAACGGGTTAAATACTGCGCGCTCGGCTCAGTCAAGACCAATATTGGTCATTTAGATACGGCTGCCGGTGTTGCAGGCCTTATCAAAACTACACTGGCGTTGGAGCACAAGCAAATTCCACCCAGTCTTCACTTCGAGCAGCCTAATCCTCAAATCAATTTTGAGGAGAGTCCGTTCTATGTCAATAATGCCTTACAGAATTGGGAGACGGGGAATATCCCTCGACGTGCGGGGGTTAGTTCTTTTGGGCTAGGGGGAACCAATGCGCATGTGATTCTAGAAGAAGCTCCACCTCTAACTAGCCAACCTTCAGTGCATTCCTCTCATCTGCTGTTGCTTTCTGCAAGAACGCCCATCGGTTTGGAACGAGCTGCGGCAAACTTGACTGCATATTTTCAACAGCATTCAGACACTAAGCTTGCGGATGTGGCCTACACCTATCAGGTTGGGCGCAAAGCATTCCCTTGCCGTCTAGCACTCATCTGTCGTAATACAGAAGAGGCGATGACAGTACTAAAGCAACGGGATTCATGGACATTGACTGCTACTCAAAATGGCGCGCCCCCTTCCATTGTTTTTATGTTCCCTGGCGTAGGCGATCATTATGCGGGTATGGCTAATGAACTTTACCACAGTGTACCAACATTTCATAAACATATTGAGCACTGCTTAGATATACTAGCATCCCACCTGAATCTTGATTTGCGATCCATGCTGTTCGATTATCCTCTAGCCGGAATTCAGGATAACGCAACTGGCCAGTCAAAGATCGATCTTCGTGCGTTATTAGGGCGACAAAACTCAGGTAGCGATGAGGACATTCAGGACCTTGACCAACCGCAGATTGTTCAGTTAGCCATCTTTATAATTGAATACGCCCTGGCCCAAATGTGGATCGAATGGGGCATCTACCCAGAGGCTTTAATCGGTCATAGTTTGGGTGAATATGTTGCAGCTTGCTTAGCCAGCATTTTCTCCCTAGAAGATGCCTTGCGGCTAGTCGCCAAACGGGCGCAGCTAATTGCCACACTGTCAGCTGGACGAATGCTGGCAGTCTCCCTTTCACCAGAAGAAGTAGCTCCCTTTCTATCAGATGACGTCTCTCTGGCAGCCATCAATGGGCCTACTCTATGCGTTATCTCAGGTTCCCCTAACGCAATGGATGTATTGGAACAGCAGCTTGTTAACCAAGGTATAGCCTGTCGCCCGTTACGCACAACGCGCGCATTTCATTCGGCGATGATTAAACCCGCCTCAGCTGTTTTTACCGATCCCTTTAATGTCGTTCGGTTGAACCCCCCGCAAATCCCCTGTCTTTCCAACGTTACGGGAACGTGGTTAACCCCAGAGGAGGCCTGCAATCCCAATTATTGGGTTAAGCAAATGTGTCAAACTGTACGCTTCTCTGACGGCATTGCACAGTTGTTTGATGGGACTAATAGAGTTTTGTTAGAAGTAGGCCCTGGACAAAATTTGGGATCCTATATTAAGACACATCCAGCATGGAAAGGTAATTCAGGACAGATTGTATTAGCCTCACTTCGGGCCCGATATGAGCGGAAGTCGGATTGGACTTACTTGCTTGAGACCCTGGGCCGATTGTGGCTGGTAGGGGCGCAAATTGACTGGACGAAGTTGCATGCGGGAGAGCAGCGCCAGCGTGTGCCTTTGCCCACTTATCCGTTTGAGCGTCAACGCTATTGGCTTGAGCCGCTAAGACAAAATCAGTCCGATCTCCAAGACCCTGCATCCGGAAAGAAACCAAATATTGCCGACTGGTTTTACGTCCCTTCCTGGAAGCGGACAGAACTGTGGGTCCTTCCGCCCCCAAGCTTATCACAGCCAGCGAACTGGTTAATATTCCTGGATGATCAAGAAATTGGTTCTAGAATTGCACGGCGACTACGGCAGGCAGGTCATACCGTCTCAACGGTAGAAATCGGACAAGCATTCATTAAGCTGGATCAATTTTCTTTTAGAATAAATCCTCGCGATCCTGACGAATACTGCACGCTTTTGCAAGAGTTGCAGGCCTGCAATGGATTACCGACACGGATCGTGCATGCCTGGAGCATTGTGCCACAAGCATCTTCTTCATTCGATATCGAGTTTTTTCATCATTGCCAGGATTATGGCTTTTATAGTCTTCTCTTTCTAGCACAAGCACTTATCAAAGCGGGTATCGCCCAGACGCTTACGAGAAATGCTAAACAGACTTGCTTAATAGATGTTTTATCAAGCGCGATCCATGCTGTAACGGGTGAGGAATTTCTATGCGCGGAAAGTGCTACTATCCTGGGACCTTGTAAGACCATTCGACAAGAATACCCCAACATTACTTGTCGAAACATAGATCTGGCTGCATTAAAACCGGATAGGGTTTGCAATGAGAAAACGATCGATCAGATAATGAGGGAACTGTATTTGGAGCCTTGTGATCTTGTTGTTGCCTACCGGGGAAACCATCGTTGGCTGCAATCTTTTGAGCCCGTAAGGCTGAATAGCCCAGTCGGTGCCCCGGCTCTTTTGCGTAAAAATGGTGTGTATTTAATAACAGGCGGAATGGGGAGAGACAGTTTAGTGCGTGCGAAATACTTGGCACAGGCTTGGCAAGCGAAACTGGTACTCATCGGACGTACGGTGTTGCCAGCTAGAACAGATTGGGGGCATTGGTTAGCGACCCACAGCCAGAATGACCCACTGAGTTTGAAGATAAAAAACATTTTAGAACTTGAAGATTTGGGTTCTGAAGTGATGCTCCTAAATGCGAACGTTGCTCATGAAGAGCAAATGCGGCAGGCGATAAAACGCGCTGAGGAACGGTTCGGTCAAATTTGCGGCGTCATTCATGCTGCGGGACTCACACAACTTGATTCGTCAAAGCTGATCTCCGAGATGAAATACGCGGACTGTGAAGCCCACTTTCAAACTAAAGCGTGCGCACTCTTTGTTCTGGAAAAAGTTCTCTCCGGAAGAAACCTAGATTTTTGTATCATGACCTCTTCGATCACAGCTATTACCGGCGGACTCGGTCTCTTCGCTTATGCCGCCGCCAGTATTTTTATGGATACATTCACCCATCGGCATAATCGCACTGATCACTCGAGGTGGACTAGTGTGAACTGGCAGAACTTGCCAGATTCAGAAGCTGTGGAAGTGTTTCAGCGCATCTGGGCGACAAATCAGCTAGATCAACTCCTGATTTCACCAGAGCCATTGCAACGTCGAATTGAGCAGTGGACCAATCCCAAGTTTTTGGAAGAGAGGCCGAACATAGCGGAACCCAGTGAAGACTCTCTGTACATGCGAGCACCCAATCTCGCCACTCCTTATGTCGCGCCGGCTACCCCTGTGCAGGAGAAAATCGCCTCTATGTGGAGAGAATTATTCAAGATTCAACGGGTAGGTATAAACGACAGCTTCTTTGAGTTAGGCGGCAATTCTCTATTCGGCATTCAACTAATTTCTCGCGTTCGCGAGTCCTTTGGAATAGAACTCCCTGTGCGCTCTCTGTTCGAACTACACACCGTGGCAGAGCTGGCAACAGCAATTGAGTCTCTACAAGACAAGAATGAACAGGAACAAAAAAGACAAATCTTCGAGGCAGTTGAAAGTCTTTCCGATGAAGAAGTAGAGCATGAACTTCAAAAAAGGATTTCTGGGATCAGATGAATTGAGGATATCACATGACTGACTCATTAGATCATTCGGCAAAACTCTCTCCCCAACGACATGCTTTGATTGAGCTCTTACTCAAAGAAAAGCAAACAACGGCCCCACAGCCGGCATCGATCCAGCGATGGTCAGACACACAGCCAGCGCCGGCTTCTTTTGCTCAACAGCGGCTTTGGTTCCTTGATCAGCTAGCTCCCGGCGACACCACTTATAATATTTTTAACCTAATTACCTGCACAGGCCAATTAGACCTAAGAGCCCTTCGCGCGAGTTTAAATGAAATTATCCGACGACATGAACCACTGCGTACCTTATTCGTGTTTGCGAATCAACTCTTAAGCCAAAGAGTAGTCCCTAATTTAGAAATGGAACTGCCACTGGTGGATTTAAGTGAATTGCCCTATTCAGATCAATCTGACCTGGTAGAGAGGTTGGCGGATGAAGAAGCACATCGACCTTTTGACTTAAGCAGCGGACCGTTGATACGAGGTAACTTGATACGATTAACCGCAGAAGAACATGTCTTCATGCTCACCATCCATCATATTATCTGCGATGCTTGGTCAATGATTATCTTCATGCAAGAGGTAGAACAACTTTACAAGGCTTTCTCAACTGGTCAGCCTTCACCACTCCCCGATCTCACAATTCAATACAAAGACTTTGCCGCTTGGCAACAAAGCTGGTTGCGAGCTAAAGGAGCTGAATCACATCTGGCTTATTGGAAGCAACAGCTATCGAACGCTCCTTCTTTTTTTCAATTACCCGGTCATTATGCTCGACCTTCGATGCGTACATTCCGGGGAGCCAGCCAAAAATTAACAGCCTTGTCCTTGCTTAGCGAACCGTTAATGGCTCTTAGCCAGCGCGAGGGTGTGACCTTATTTATGATACTGCTCGCGGCATTCCAAGTGCTGCTTTCCCGTTACACAGGACGGAATGACATTATCGTTGGCGCCCCTGTTGCCGGTCGAACACGAGGTGAACTCGAAGGTCTGATCGGATTATTTGTCAATATGCTGGTAATGAGGACTCGCATCGATCCCGACATCACCTTTCGGGATCTTCTACAGCAAGTGCGTGCGACTTGCTTAGAAGCCCTGGCGCATCAAGATTTGCCTTTCGAGAAGATCGTTGAGGAATTACATCCTGAGCGTAGCGGAGGCCGTACGCCGCTCGTCCAGGTTACATTTGTGTTCCAAAACATTGCTAGAACATCTACCCCCACGTCGGATTTGATATTGAGGCATGGGAAGCTAGGTAGATCGCAGGCTAGATTCGATTTAACCCTACTCATTGAACAACAGGATCGAACCTTAACAGGCTCCCTCGAGTACAACCAGGAGTTATTTGACGGCAAGATAATCGCCCAAATCGCTGAAAGCTTTCAAATACTCCTGGCTGCGATTGTGGAAGACCCCGAGCAAAATATTTCCACGCTGCCGTTATTAACTCATGCAGAACATCAACAATTGATAGTTGATTGGAATACTACCCAGGTCAAGTATCCGACAGCGTCATGCGTGCACGAATTGATCGAAGCCCAGGTGCGACAATCGCCAGACGCCATTGCGGCGATTTGCGAAGAGCAGCGCCTGACTTACCAAGCACTGGACTATCGAGCAAATCAATTGGCGCATGACTTGAGACAAAGAGGTATTGGGACAGAGGATCGCGTAGGTCTTTTCATGGAGCCCTCACTAGAAATTATCGTGGGGATGTTTGGCATCCTGAAAGCTGGCGCGGCATATGTGCCGGTTGATCCAGTTTATCCGCCTGCTCGTATTCAATGTATTTTTCATGATGCGCAGATATCTGTAGTTTTGACACAGATGCATCTAAAGGATAAGTTGTCCGACCTGAGTATTCCGCTAGTGTGTCTGGATAGCAAGCAGGAAGCTGTCGAGCTATTCCATGCTCGAACTTCATCATCTCATGTATCGCCCGAAAACCTTATGTATATCCTGTTTACTTCCGGCTCCACCGGGCAACCTAAAGGGGTAGCCATCGAGCATCGTAATTACCTTAATTACCTCTACGGTGTTTTACACCGCTTGGCGATTTCGCCGGGTCTAGATTTTGCAACAGTGTCCACCTTCTCGGCGGATTTGGGTACAATGAATATTTTTTGCTCATTATGCACCGGAGGACAGTTACATCTTGTAACCCCTGAAAGGATATTTGATCCCAATCTGTTGGCCGACTACTTTCAACGTCACCCTATTGATGTGATGAAGATCGTGCCCAGCCATTTTGAGTCTTTGTTAACCGCGAACCAGTTGTCAAGCGTGGTGCCTCACCAGCGCTTGGTCTTTGCCGGAGAAGTCTGTCATTGGGAAACAGTTAATAAGGTTCACCAAATGACCCCAGGGACAATCATGCAGAATCACTACGGCCCTACAGAGACAGCCGTCTCGGCTCTCAGCTATCTTGTGCCGCCCGAACCAATAGCCCAGACTACAAGAACTGTTCCGCTGGGCAAGCCTCTTGGAAACGTCCAAGCTTACGTGCTTGATGCACATATGTTACCTGTACCTGTCGGTGCTCCTGGCGAACTATATCTTGGTGGCCCGGGCCTAGCGCGAGGATATTTTAATTATCCCGGCCTAACGGCTGAACGTTTCGTTCCCAACCCATTTAGCCGGACTCTGGGAGATCGACTTTATCGAACGGGTGATATAACGTGCTACCATTCGGACGGGAACCTTGAGTTTTTGCAGCGCGCTGATCAGCAAGTTAAAATTCGAGGGTTCCGCGTGGAATTAGGCGAGATCGAGGCGACGCTTCTTCAACACTCCTCCATTCGCGAATGCACGGTAGACGTACAGGAAGATTCGCGTGGCGAGAAGCATTTGGTCGCCTACTTCATCCCCAGACCTTCTGAAGGCTCTAGCGGTGAATCGCAAGATTTGGCCAGTAGCTACCTACGCAGTTTCCTAAAACAAAGACTGCCAGCCTACATGTTGCCTACAGCATTTATACAGCTTGAAGTTATGCCGCTTACGCCAAACGGCAAAGTGGATCGCCGTGCACTGCCACACTTCACTTCAAAACAGATTCGTGATGAGAAGAACTTTGTCGCTCCCCGTACGTCGGCTGAGGAACAGATGGAGAAAATCTGGGCAGAAATGCTGGGCCTGGATCAAGTGAATGTGTCCGCCAACTTCTTCGAGGTAGGCGGACATTCTTTGCTAGCCATACAGATTGCGGCTCGTGTTGAAGAAGCGTTTGGGGTTAACTTGCCAGTACGGTATATCTTCGACAAGCCCACTATCGCCGAGTTATCTGAAGCCGTTATTGATATAATTGTGGAAACTGCCGATGAGCAGAAACTTAGCCAGATTCTGGCAGAGATTGAAGGACGGCCCCAACGGGGCGATTTAAAGGATAACGACTGTTGAAAGCCTATGTAGGCAAAGGAGAACTTGCATGAACCATCAAGACCTTAAGAAACGAGTGGCGAATCTCTCCAAAGAACAACGTGTTCAGCTGCTTCAACAATTGAGAAATGCTCAGGAGGAAGCATCTGTCGCACAACCGTCTATTATGCGACAGACGAGACAATCCAATATTTTTCCATTATCTTTTGCACAACGGCGGCTTTGGCTCTTATCTCAGATCGATTCGGAAAATCCCATCTATAATGTGCGCCAAGCTTTTCGCTTACAGGGTGAACTAGTCCCCAGCCTGCTCCAACAAGCACTTGAACTTGTGGTGACTCGTCACGAAACTTTGCGCACCACCTTCACCTCGGTAGAAGGCGAACCGATGCAAGTTATTGCTGAACAATTATCGCTTTCTATACCGTTTATTGATTTAACCAACCAAAGTGATGCCTGTCGCTCCGTCGAAGTGGTGCGAATATTTTCGGCTGAGGCCCTACGACCCTTCGATTTGACCCGCGGCCCTCTGCTGCGTGTTATGTTGCTCCGACTAGACGAGAAAGAATACGCTTTACTTCTTCTTATGCACCACATTGTTTCGGATGGCTGGTCCAACGGCATACTCTTGCAAGAGTTGTTAGCTGCATATCTTGCGCTAATAACTCATCAGCCTCCAACACTAAGCGCACTCCCCATCCAGTATGTTGATTACACTCATTGGCAACGACAGTGGTTACAAGGTGACATCTTAGAGGAGCAACTATCCTACTGGAAACAACAGCTCACCGGCACGCCCATATTACATCTGCCGACGGATCGCCCCCGGCCCGCAATTCGCACCTATACAGGCGCAAGTCAGAGTTTCAACCTTTCTGTGACGTTAACTGAATCTCTCAAACTCCTTAGCTATCGGATGAACGCAACATCTTTCATGACACTATTGGCTGCGTTCAATGTACTTCTCTACCGATATAGCCAGCAGACTGATTTTTGCATCGGTTCGCCCGTGGCTAATCGCAGTCGTCCCGAAACCGCTGGGCTGATAGGGTTTTTCGTTAATACCTTAGTCTTGCGCGTTAACCTTGCCGATAATCCTACTTTCATGGATTTGCTAAGTCGGGTGCGGCAAGTGACACTGGAGGCTTATGCGCATCAAGATTTACCTTTTGAAAAATTGGTGGAGGTACTACGTCCTGAGCGAAGTCTTAATCAAACGCCTTTGTTCCAAGTCGCATTTGCGTTCCAGAATGCGCCTACACAGCCTATAGAGTTTCCTAACATAATTCTCAGCCCAATTGAGATTGAGAGCAAGACCGCTCCGTTTGACTTGACCCTATCGATGTGGGAAGCCGATCATCGATTTATGGGTTTTTTGAACTATGATGCTGATTTATTTAACCATGATACCATGCAGCATTTGTTGCAGCACTTCCAAAAATTGTTGGAGGAAGTTGTCCAAAATCCTGTCAGTCGAATCTCGCATTTGTCTCTCTTGACGAAGGCTGAGAAGCAACAATTGTTAATGGTGTGGAATAACCCGAAGAGAGACTATTCACTGAATCGATGTCTACATGAACTATTTGAAGAACAGGTAAAACGGACGCCCGATTCAGTAGCTATCCGGAAGATTCATGGTTCAAATCCTCTATCGGGCAATTTGGATCACTCTGTTCATGAAGAAATTACCTACCAGGAACTGGATAAACGAGCCAATCAGTTGGCTCGCCATCTTCAGTCGCTAGGTATTGGCCCAGAAACATTAGTCGCGGTATGTTTAGAACCTTCGCCGGAAATGATCGTGGGAATATTGGGTGTCCTCAAGGCAGGTGGAGCCTATTTACCTCTAGATCCAACTTATCCTGTTGAGCGATTATCCTTTATGCTAAAGGACGCTCAGCCGTTAGTAGTACTTACTCAAGCGTCTCTGATGGAGCGCCTGCCGATTTGGGATGCTATCGTCATTTGTTTGGATACCGGTTGGGATCTAATCGTTCAAGAGTCTAGCGCAGAACTGACTCGCCATGCGAGACCAGATAATATAGCCTATCTCATTTATACCTCAGGGTCTACCGGCCAGCCTAAGGGCGCACTGATTACGCATCAGAGCATCTGCAATTTGGTTCTCGTACAAATCCGAGAATTCAATCTAAATAGCCACTGTCACGGACTGCTATTTGCCAGTATCAGTTTTGATGCTTCAGTCTCTCAAATTTTTACTACGCTCATTAGCGGGGCGGCATTGTGTTTAGCGAAGCGCGAACTCTTAACTCTGGACTACGATTTTATCCGACTGATGTTGGACGAGAAGATTACCACCATTGAATTACCGCCATCAGCGCTTGCTGCTCTGGACCGAGAAAGCCTGCCGGATCTCCAAACACTTGTTTCGGCCGGAGAAGCTTGCTCCTGGTATCTATTCGAGTGTTGGGGCAGAAATCGTCGTTTTTTGTATGCTTACGGGCCTACCGAAACAGCAGTGGGTTGTTGCTTGGGAGTGATCCAGGAGCGTATCAAGGGCACACGGAATGTTCCTATTGGCCGCCCAATTGCCAATGCTCAGCTCTATATATTAGATCGTTACTTGAACTTGGTTCCAAGAGGTGTGGTAGGCGAAATATATATCGGCGGCATTGGTGTATCGAGGGGCTATCTTAATCGCGCTAATTTAACGGCGGAGAAATTTATTCCCGACTTGTATAGTTCAGAGCCGGGTGCGCGGCTGTACAAAACAGGTGATTTGGCCCGTCACCTGCCCGATGGGACTATCGAATTTGTAGGCCGCATCGATCATCAAGTCAAAGTTCGTGGCTTTCGAATTGAGTTGGGCGAAATTGAAGCAGCCTTGCGTCGATGCCCTGCCGTACAAGACACTGTAGTTCTGGTGCGAGAAGACGCCCCAGATGATAAGCGCTTGACTGCTTATATAGTAGCTCAGCCTGGGCAAACCTTGGATGTTAATGCAGTACGTCATTTCCTACGAGAGACATTGCCGGATTATATGCTTCCGTCTGCCTTTGTAGGTTTACAGGCTTTGCCGCTTTTGGCCAATGGGAAGTTGGATCGTCAGGCGTTGCCGGCGCCCGAGCGTACCAGAGGCAAGGTAGAGGCTGCGGCTTTGCCTCGAACACAGATTGAAGAGACACTTGCTGAAGTTTGGTCCGATGTTTTGCACGTTGAGAACATTAGCATAAACGACAATTACTTTGATCTCGGTGGCGACTCGCTTCTTGCAACACGGGTGGTTTTTAAGGCCAACCAATTGGGAATTGGATTGACGGCGCGCCATATACAGCAGTATCAGACCATTGCGCAGCTAGCAGAAGTAGTAGGTCCTACTAAAACAACTCAAGCCGATCAGACAACCGTAATAGGGTGGGTGCCAACTGGTGCAGCCCAGAAGGCTTTTTTTGCCAGAGAGAATATGGCTTCGAAGATCCAATTTTGGTCAAACGGTCCTTTACTAGAAGTGTCCCAACCACTTGATGTAAGTTTGTTGGAACAGGCTACACAGGCTTTATCGCTGCACCATGACATTTTGCGTTTGCGCTTGATAAAAAATGCAACAGGTTGGGACCAATACATTGCACCTCCTGGTCACACGAGTTGCTTTACGCGAATTGATTTATCAGTACAATCCAAAATTGCGGGTAATACGCTCGATATTCAAGCGCTTGTTTCTAAAACTACCATCGAACTATTAACCACACTGGACGTCGGTCAAGCCTCTCTTTTTCAAGTTCTGTTTTTTGAATTAGGCCCTCAAAAGCCAGACTGTGTATTGTTGCTTTTCCATGGTACGACGGCTGATATTGCCTCTTGGCAAATTGTCGTAGAGGATCTACAGACTGCCTATCGGCAGCTGGTTCAAGGAAAGACCGTAGCCCTTCCACCCAAGACAACTTCCTTCAAGTATTTTGCTGAACGGATGAACCAATACGCAAAGTCAGCCGACATTCGCCAAGATTTAGAGTACTGGCTGGATAGCTCACGCAGACAGGTTCCTCAATTGCCACTCGATTATGATAAGGGTCCGCGAAATCTAGCCTCACTTCGCGTGGTCACGATGTCCCTTAGCCAAGAAGAGACTCGACTCTTGTTGGCAGCCAATTCAGGCCGTATACAAACTCCACACCTTTTGATTGCGGCACTCGTCTATACCCTGAGTCGCTGGGCAGCCATTCGCTCAATTTTACTAGGCATTAGCAGCTTTGGACGTGAAACTCCTTTTGAGGATGTCGATTTGTCGCGGACGGTAGGCTGGCATACCTATAGTTTTCCAGTATTGTTCCAGTGCGAGGAATATTACTCTTTGCGAGATGTGCTGCAAGGAGTCGCTGAACATATGGACCGCTTACCAAGCAAAGGTGTAAGCTATAGCGTGCTTCGTGAACTGAGCGAAGATCGTGAAGTCATAGAAAGTCTACAAGTGTTACCCCGTGAGCAAGTTAACTTGAACTATTTCGGCAAAATAGATCATATCGGCGCCTATGAGGATAAACCTTTGTTCAAGTTTGTGGGGCAAATTCGAGGCTACGTGGAGGATCAGCAAGCAAAATTATCTCATCTGCACAATATCGTACCTTATATTCTAGAAAGTCGACTTTACATTGATTGGCATTACAGTAGTAATTGCTATCAAGATGCGACAATCCGCAATCTGGCTTCTAATTACGTCGAAGCTATTCGGGCACTTAGTGTTTCCTTGGGGCAATCGGGCGGGTAGAAAGGTATAGTGAGAAGAGCACTTCTATTTCAATCGGTAATCCTTTCCCTCACTATGAAGGAGCACAATAATGACCACCATTACAACACTACAACAAAGGCCTGATTTAGAATCGCAGTTTCGATCTTTAGATTCTAAAGAATGGCCCAAATTCATGCTGCAGGGTAGTGTACCAAACTGTCATCGAGGAGCGCTATTTACATCGTTTGCAGATTTTCAAATAGTATCCATCGATCATACGGGAACGCTCGTTGGAATTGGCTCTGCGGTTCCTATTTTTTGGGATGGCACTATCGCCGGGTTGCCAAATGGCTGGGACGCAGCCTTTGAACAAGCAGTTAGTGATTGTCAAACTGGACGGCTAGTAAATACGCTTGTCGGTATGTCGGTCACAATTGATCATGCACATCAAAAACAAGGTCTGGGCTCAATGATTTTACGCTCAATGCATATGTTAGCCGCTCAACGAAGCTTTACATCTGTTATTGTCCCTGCACGGCCTATCTTAAAGAAATATTACCCGCTTATTCCTATGAAGCGTTACATTGAATGGAAGCGTACGGACGGTTCAGTATTTGACCCTTGGTTGCAGGTGCATTATCGATTGGGCGCGAAACCACTTTGTATCGCGCCTCGCTCCATGGTGATCACGGGGGCTGTCGCAGAATGGGAGGAATGGACAAGCATGTGCTTTCCCGAAAGCGGTTTGCATCTCGTCCCCGGTGCGCTCCAACCTGTCAAAATAGATTGTGGACGGGATCTTGGCTCCTATTTCGATCCTAACGTGTGGGTACACTATCCCATTGCCTAGCGTAACTTTTGCGCAATCAAGCGGCAAATCGTTCATCCGGATTCAATTTTGCACGGGCGATGGAAGCCCAACGGCAGTTGAAAGGCCGGAACGCCTTTCAAAAACAGAATGAGGCCGACCAAGGGACTGTGGGGCGCAAACTGCAAGGCCGTACCGTGCGGGGTCTGCTGAACCAAAGCGTCTGTATTGGCGGCCATGTGCACCAAATGCTTGGGACTGCCGAGGGGTTGCTGAAACTTGGGGCTGGCGGTGGGCGCGCAACTCTGCAACCACGGTGTACACCAGCGAACGGCATTCGCGGCCACGCCAGTGAACAGCACTTGGAGTTGAATGCCCGCCAACGACCGACTCATGAGGTGTTGCACAAAGAACGTGCCCTTTCATTTCTTTGTTGCCGGCCTCAATCGTCTGGCGTTCATTGTAGTGACGGAACCACATTGGCAAGGCTGGGAATCGGCCATCATCCTGATAATGAATCAGCGTGGCGTAGTGGTACTGCCGCCCAGTCTTGAAGCGTTCAAGTGCCACCGTTAAGGGATAGGGGCAGCCATGTACCACGTAGTCGTTCCAGGCGATCATCTCGGCGTTGTCACCGACACGTACCCAGCGGGATTGTGCAGTGAGACGTGCCTACAGGGCAGTGGTCGTCTGAGCGTTGGGGGCTTTGGGGTTTGGGCAGTAACCCATCTCGAGTAACCACGTGAGATTCTCGCCAGAGGCGAAGCCAGCATCCATGCGGGCTTCACAGTAAGCCGGCGGATCAGGATTGGTGCGATTCTCGTGCTCCAGTTGCACACGCCATGCTTGCAAGTGGCTCAACGCGGTGTGTTGTTCCGTGAGGCGCATTTGGTGTTGCGCGATGACGCGCTGACACGTGACCATTTGTTTGTCCAGGCGCGGCAAGCGGCGCCGCCAGCTGGTCACTTGGTGTTGCAAACGGGCTGATTTCTGGGCAGAAATCGCTTCTTTGAGCAAGGCTTGGGCATGATAAATCTTGCCGATCAAGGCGGTGTGCGTTTGTTGAACACGAGTCAACCGCTGTTGTTGCTGGTCGAGCAAGCGCTGCGTCCGACTGATGGTTTCCTGTTGCGCCACGATCCGGCTCTGAACCAGTTCGGGACGTCGGCGGGGTCGGATGCCCGTTTGGGTTTCGGCGGCACGGATCAAATCTTGAACGCATGCCACGGAGACCGTATCACCCGAATGGTGAAACCCGGCCAGCCAGATGCGCTCCTGTCCCGGTCGGGAGAGGCACACGCGCGCCAGTTGATAGCCGAGTTTGGCGCGATCATTCATCCAGCCAAACGCCACACCCGGATATGTGCGGCGGGTGGCACTCACGGCCTGTCCGGTCAGGTCGAGATCATAGATGATCGGTTCACCGCGTCGGAGCGGATCATGAACCAGCTGATCGATGAACGGACGGCTGAATTCCTGAATAGCATGTTCGACGGCCGCCACGGTCTGTGCATCGCACACCTCCGGCGTGCGACTGACGCTGCTGTAGTGCGCAAACCCGGCTTGCCCCCACGCGCGGGCCACGCCCGAGTCGGTGGCAATCGGGTGCGGCCCATCATTCAGGTCGGCCAGATGTTCCATGCCGCTCATGATCCCGGACAGCAACTCGATCAGTTTCGTCTGAGGCGCAAAAGTGCGCGTCTTTTGCTTCACCGGAACTTGCATCAATCGGTCAATCAATCCATGGTGTTGAATAGACTTACCGAGCGCGACCAACAAGCCATGCTCAGTATTGTCGACCGGCCAGTCCGAAGAAGTTGTAGTCACAGGCGTTCCCTCCGCCAAGGAGGATACTTGCCTTGTGGTCATCGTGCAAAATTACATCGGATTTAACGATTTGCCGCCTGATTGCGCAAAAGTTACGCTAGTTCTCAGCGAACAAGACATTGTAACCCACTATAGGTGAGGATCTTCAAAGAGCGAACTTGAGGCAATGATTTCACTATCGTAATAAGAGGGTTGGACCAACAAAAGTTAGTTACGCCCCTGGTTACGAACAGTCGTACCCAACTTTCAAGTTGGTTAAGCTGACAACAGATGCGCCGTGAGCCTGAAAATCTCGATGGATCGGCATTGTCAGTTAGCCAACAGGTCGACCAAGTAACAACCCCGGCTATTGCGGTAACGCGAGCCATTGCGCATAGCGCTTGCTGATTGATGTTTCGGGCGTCGGCTCGACAATTGGTAGCAATGTGCTTGCCGGCAAGATCACAGGGAAACTGTGTGACGTCTGGTTGATGCTGGTAAACGCGCTGGAACATCGTCACAGCAGTTGAGTTAGTCACAATCTGCATGACGGGATGCACTCAGGTATGTGCAGGCCGTGGGCATTGTCGTGTCGTGTTGCCGAGAAAACGGGCGAAACAATCAGCGTAACCGACCCTCACAGTTGGTTACGAATCATGAAACCAGAGCGTAACCAACTATAAAGTTAGTCCGACCCTCTAATAATTGTATTTCGTATACGGCCAAGTTTATTTCAGGTGTAACCGTCGTGTTCGAATAGATCACCTTGCACAGTTCGTGGAGTGGGTATAGACTTTTGGGACAAACGATGATAAACCGCTTGACAGCACCAGCCATCACATTTAGTACTATTAGTTCTTACTCTTAAATCTGGATAGTCTCCCTTTCCAGTGTTGGTAGAATATGGTCCAACTTAACCGCACTGAGTCAGGAGGGCAAGATGTCACAGTTAGTCCAGCCGGGCGATTTCTGTCCCAATTCGGACTGCGCTGAATACGGGAAGCCACAAGCCGCAGCGCAATGGACAACAACGCTATCAATGTCGCACCTGTCTGACAGACGTTCACAGCTACCAAAGGGACTTTGTTTTATCGACGACAGACGCCCGCGAGTGAAATCGTTAAAACACTTGCCCAACTGGCCGAAGGCAACCGCATCAGCAGTGTGACGCGCATGACCAGCCATAAGGAAGATACGATTCTGGCGTGGCTCCGCGAAGCGGCGACCCAGGTCAGTCAGATCGAAGCCGTGTTAATGGCTGATTACCGCATCACCCGCGGTCAATTTGGACGGCTTGTGGGCCAACGTTGGTAACAAACGCGAAAAAAGGCCTATCCCGAAACCGACACGACCGGCCAGTTCTGGCGCTCGACCATGCTCGACATCAACACCCGGCTCCGTGTCGCGCGCGGCATTGCGAAAACTGAAACAGAAGCCTCGCAAGAAGTCTTCCAAACGTTGAAGACGCGCGGGCGTCCTGATACGCCGCCGCCCACGATGTCCGATGGCTGGGGCGGCATTGATGAGGCCATGATTGCGGTCTATGGTCAGGTGCCTAAGAGTTCCTAACAAAATGATATTACAAGGATCGCCAACAAATCAACGCGCAGGCCAACGTCATGAACGCTTCGTGAATATCCGGGCGGCGCTCATAGCGAATGCGCAACCGTCGAAACTGATGCAGCCACGCCAAGGTGCGTTCGACGACCCAGCGATAGCGGCCCAAGCCACTCCCCTGCGGCGTGCGCCGTTTAGCCAACACGGGCTGAATCCCGATCGTCCGCAGCCAACGGCGCAGCGGCTCGGAATCGTAGCCGCGATCCCCATACACCTGTTCGGGCCGCTGGCGTGGGCAGCCTGGGCGGCCTCGGACCGGCGGAATCGCCACCACCAAGGCGCGCAGTTGCGTCACATCATTCGTGTTGGCACTGGTCAAGCGCGTTGCCAACGGAATACCTTGGGCATCTGTAATCACGTGGTGCTTGCTTCCGGTTTTGGCTTTATCCGTTGGATTCGGCCCGGTGTGCGCCCCCCTTTTAACGCACGGAGCGGCGCACTATCGACGACCGCGCGCGACCAATCCCGCTGGTCTGCCCCGTGCAGGCGTGCCAGCAAGACTTCATGCAACTGTTGCCACACGCCCGCAGCCTGCCAATCCCGTCAGCGCCGCCAACAGGTCATGCCGCTGCCGCAATCCATTTCCTGGGGCAAGTCTTCCCAGCCAAGGCCGGTCTTGAGCACAAACAGTATGCCTGTCAGCGCACGGCGGTTGTCTACCGGCTTGCGGCCCGGATACCGAAAGCGCCGCGGCTTGGGCGCAGGTAATAATGGTTCGATGACAGCCCAGAGGGCATCCTCCACTAATGGTTTCGCCATTGGTCAGCCTCCTGTCGTAAGTGCTCTTGATCAGTATACCCGACAGGAACGAGTCCAAAACTCATTTGTTAGCAACTCTAAGTACTCAGGTCGAGGCCGACCGCCCACGCAGAAACAGCCGCAGCCCGGCTGGCAATATCTGCAAATGGTCAAGCCCCGCGATGAACATGGCCACTTGCTGAACACCGAATTGCGCGTCATCTTCGGTCGACCAGACGAAGTCTTAGCCCTGTTCGGCAAGAGTACGGCCTACATTGAGCGCACTCATCTAACGATGCGCTTGTTCAACGGTCGGTTGGTACGGCACACGTTGGGCTTCTCCAAAAACGTGGACATGTACCGCGCCTCAGCCGCCTGGGAAGACGCGATCTACAAATTGGTCCGCCCGCTCAAAACGTTGCGCGTGGCAATTCAAGCTGTCTCGGGGCGTCGCTGGCAACCATGTTCACCCGCCATGGCCGCTGGACTGACCGATCATCTGTGGACGGTTAAAGAACTCTTGACCACCGTCGTGCTCCCCAACACTTGAAAGGGAGACTATCGAAATCTGCTTGGCAGGTAAAACCCCAGCTAGTCTTTACAAGGAGCAGGAATGAGGGTTTTCTTATCACAATATACCGCCATTTTGATTACCTATCTTCGTCCCTTACAGGGACGAGTAGCTATGCTTTTAGTGTTGTTGATTTGCACGATTGGGATACAGATAATCAACCCACTGGTCATTCGTCAATTCATCGACACGGCTGAAAGCGGCAGTTCATTGTCAGCATTGCTAGGCATAGCGGCAGCATTTATAGGTATTGCAATTATCGGGCAAGTGTTGGGTATTCTCACTACATATGTCAGCGAGAATGTTGGATGGATAGTAACCAATAAGCTACGAGAAGAGTTGACTCTGCATTGCCTAAGGCTGGATAGAGAGTTTCACAAGCTCCATTCACCGGGTGAGATGATTGAGCGGCTAGACGGTGACATCAACGAACTTGCTACTTATTTTTCACAATTTATCTTCATTCTTGTTGGAAATTTTCTGCTGCTGATAGGCATATTGCTTCTATTATGGAGTATAGCCTGGAGTATCGGACTGACGGTCACCGTTACCGCCATAGTGGCATTAATTGCTCTAAATTACCTACGCAGAATCTCTATACCGTACTGGCAATCTGTACGCCAATCGAGTGCAGCATTTTTTAGCTTCTTAGAGGAGCATATTAACGGGGCGGAGGAAATTCGCTTAAGTGGGGCAATAGGCTACGTGATGCGCCGCCTATATCAAATGATGCGGCAACAACTAGATAAAGAGTACCAGGCGGAAAAGCTGCGCGTATTGTCTCTATGCTCATCTATCATCCTCTTTGGGCTGGCTTATTCTGCCGCCTTCCTTCTAAGCAACTCTTTGTTTAAGTGGGCGGGACTGAGTATTGGCACAATTTATCTTATCTTCTATTATCTGGGGTTATTAGGAGCGCCTCTTTGGCAGATCATTGATCAGGTAGTTAATTTGCAAAAAGCAGGGGCAAGCATTAATCGTATCACTGACCTAAAAGGAATGCAAAGTCACATCCCAGATAACGGTGTTGGCTCTCTTCCAGAAGGTCCTTTGCATGTAGAATTTGATAGTGTCTCCTTTACTTACGAAGGCGACCAAACGGTCTTGCTTGATGGAGTCTCTTTTCAACTGGCGTCCGGTCACGTGCTGGGTTTACTAGGGCGCACAGGTAGTGGTAAGACAACTCTTGTTCGTCTACTCCTGAGGATCCATGACGTAACTTCTGGAGCGATTCGACTGAAGATTGACGGCCTTCCTCCAATCGACGTGCGCCAAATACCACTTGGTGTTTTGCGAGATCGTGTTTGTATCGTGACACAAGAAGTACAACTATTTCACGG
>JAUQXC010000435.1 GCA_030834825.1 Thermoflexales bacterium | reverse complement strand
CTGCTGAAGGGCGCGCTGCTGCGATTGCTGCTTCAAAACTTTGCGGGTCTTCTTTGCCATTGGATTGCTACCTCAAATCGAGAGTGGCGCTAATTCTACCACAAATTGCCGGCCAGCCGTGGCACACCTGGCCAACCTGTGCTACGGCTACTGGCTCAACTGGCCGAACACCACAATGCGCTGGTTGTTCACCAGATACGGATAACATGAAATCAGCGTTACGGTCGGCTCGTTGGTGGGTGCCATCACTTCGACCTGGGTCGGCGCGACGAGACGTTGCTCGCTAATGGTGTAGCGATAGCGTTGCGCGCCGGAATAAACAATGACTTCATCACCGGGCTGAAGTTGATCCAGATACCGGAAGATTTCGCCGAAGACGTCGTTGTGCGCAGACAGCACTAAGTTTCCACGCTCACCCGGATTCGCGGTGCCGATGTGGTGCCCCACGCCTTTCTTCAATTGCTCCCACGTATCGCCCGGCACGATCTGTGCGTCGACGTTGATCGCCGGAATCTGCAGGCGCGTGGGCTGACCGGGGCCGGGCGTGGGGATGGGCTGCGGCGTAATCGATTGGGCGTAAGCCCGTAGGTGCGCCGGGATCTCATCCAGGTTTGGCGCGGCGCCACCCGGCGCGATGGGCGGGCGATGGCCGGACGGCAAGACGACGGCGTTGATGAGCGGCGTGGGCAACGGGGTGGGCTGAGTGGGCTGCGCGACTGTCGCGGCCTCGTTGGTTTCGATGCGGGCCTGCTGCACACTAATGAAGATCAAAATCAGCCCGACGACGGCGCCGACCTCGACGAACAGCAGCAGCCGATCGCGCCAGCGGCGCACGGTGCGCGGGCTGGGGCCGAAGTGGCGCTTGACCTTCTCCTCTTCGTAGACGGCGCTGAACTTGGAACGGCGAGCCAGCGCCGACGCATCCCGTTGGGACGCAATGGCTTGATCGGTTGCGGCCGCAGCTGCTTCCCGTACATCCAGCACACGACCTTCGGCGCGCAGCCGTTTCAATCTTGCTTCGCGCGCCTCGCGTTTGCGAATCGCCAGAATTTCTTCCAGCTCTTCTATCGAGAGTTCATCCACCGGGCGACGATTAGGCATAGAACAAGTAGTAGTCAGTAAACAGTAATTGGTGATTACCGATTGGGTTTAACGCCTACGGCAAAGACTTCACGCTCAAAGAACCACTTAAACGGAATCCACTTGAACAACATGTGCCGCGCTGCGCGAAAGACAACATTCTCGCTGCGATGTTGCGGCGGACTGTTGAGCCAGACTTTTACCTGTGTAAATCCAGCACGTTCCAGATACTGGCGCAGGCTGACGATGCTCTGCTCGTTAACGTGCACTTCGACGTTGGCTTCCACATTCAAAGCGCGTGGATTGGCCGGATACTTTTTGCCTTGCAGGCGGCGCACGCCGCGCACGAAGGGATACGCATACTGATCGTACCAGCGATTGGGCGCCGTGTGTACCACCATCACTCCCCGGGGCCTGAGCACGCGCCGGGCATCTTTCAGCGCGGCGTCGAGTTCCCATGGGAACAAGTGCTCGACGACGTCGAACATCAGAATGCGATCGAACGTGGCGTCAGGATAGGGCAGGCGCTTGGCGTCGGTGCGGTACACCCCGATCGGCTGGGGCTCGTCCTGCGTCGCTTCGCGGCTGAGCTTCACCGCCACCTCGGCGTAATCCACGCCATAGGCGCGCGCACCGAGTTTGGTGACGTGGCGCAGAATCTCGCCGCGCCCGCAGCCCACATCCAGTACCTTCATGCCGGGCTTCACTTCGGCGTAAGCGAATGCTTCGCTCAAGCGGCGCGAGAGGCGCGCGCCTTGCGATTCGACAAATTCTTCGTAGCCCTCACAGGCGTTGAGGAAATAGTCCTCAGTGTAGAGTGTGGAGGGCAGCGAGGGTTTATTCGTCTCTGGCGACAAAGATTAACTCTCCGTTTGGGAATTTATTTACCGCGGAGAGCGCAGTGAGTCTGGGAAATCGTTGACTTTGCGCACAATTCCGTTCTTGAGCAAGGTTTCGTGGAAGTTGATCAACAATCCAACCTTGCATCCCGACAATTTTAAATAGGACATTAACTGCGCGGTGTGAATCGGGACTAATTGCTCAACCGCTTTCAGTTCGACAATCACAGCATCCTCAACCAGCAAGTCTAAGCGGTAACCGCAATCCAGTTTCACTTCTCGATAAATAATCGGCAAAGGTCTCTGTGCTTCTACCTTCAAGCCTTGCTGCGATAGCTCATAAAGCAAGCAAGATTCATATGCAGACTCTAGCAATCCAGGGCCTAGCGCACGGTGAACAGTGATAGCTGCACCAATAATCTGTTCCGTAATCTGATTAAGCCGCGCGCCTTCTTCCATACTTTGTGTTCTCCGCGTCCTCTGCGGTGATAATTCTCCTCGATTATACCGTCTCACCCACCCTCAAGCAACGCGCCGCCGCGTAACCAGCCGCCGTATCATATGGATTTCTGGTATCTTCCACAGCACCATGATTCCCAGATAAATGCCAAAGCCCGCCAGCGCCGCGCCGATGACGCCGATCCCATCACGCAGCACCGAGCTCGCGCCGAAGATCGCGTTGAGTAAATTGATCGCGCCGTAGGCGACCGCCGCCATCACGATCGAGCCTACAATCGCTTTACCGGTCAAATTCCACAGGCCGAAACCGCCCAATCCGCCCAGCCGCCACCGCGCCAGGAACAACATGATTAAGGCATGGCTCATCCACTGCACCGAGTTGGCGATGGCAAGATCGGTCACTTGCAAAGGACGACTGTACAGCGCCGGTGGAATCAGGGCCACAGCCAGATAGATGCCCACATTGCAGATCAGTCCGACCAGCGCCGGGGTCAGCGTGTCCTTACGCGCATAAAAAGCAAACACCAGCGGCTGATCGATCCCGGCGAAGATCAAGCCGATCAGGTACAACCATAGCATCAAGGTGACGGCTTGCGTATCGGCGGGCGTGAACGCGCCATGCTCGTACAGCAACTCGACGATGTTGAAGCCCAACACGTACAAGCCGATCGTCGAAGGAATGATCAGCACCAGCACGAGGCGCAGGCCCTGCGCCAGCGTGGCCCGAAAATCGCGCGAGGAATTCTCGGCGGCCGAACGGGACAGCGAGGGCAGAATCGCGATCGAGATGGCGCTGACGATCAGGCCGAGCGGAAACTGAATCAAGCGCGTGGGATAATCCATCAACGCGATCCCCGCTTGATTGGTGCGTGAAGCGAGATTATAGCTGAGCACAATGGCAATTTGCCCGATGATGATGCCGGCCAGGACGGGCACATATAAGCGCAGGATGCGCCGCAGCGCCGGGTCGCGCAGATCGAAATGCCAGCGCAGTGCTGCGCCGCGCAGCGCAGGCAGCTGAATCAGCAGCTGGCAGATCGCTCCGACCAGCAGGCCCCACGCCATCGCCGCGATGCCTAAGCGGGATGCCAAGGCAACCGCCACGATGATGGTCGCCAGGTTGTAGAGCGGCGCAGCAAAAGCCGGAAAGGCGAAACGTTTCAACGCATAGAGCACGCCGGAAACCGTCGCCGACAGACTAAGGAATAGCACAGCAGGTACAGTGATGCGCAGCAGACTGGTCGTCACCTCTAACAGCTGCTCGTCGAAGCCACCCGCCATGAGGCGCGCTACCTGTGGTGCGAAAAACTCCAGGATCAGCACCGCAATGGAGAGGAACACCACCACAACGGACAACAACAAGCTCAGCAAGCGCCACAGCTCGCTGCGATCTTTGCGCGAGGCCAGGTCGCTGAACATGGGCACCAGGGCCGAACTGACCAGCCCGCCCACGAGCAAATCGAACAACATGCTGGGCACGTAGGCGGCCACGTTGTACGCGCTGACGAAGCCTGATGCGCCGAAGAGATCGCTCTTGACGATCTCGCGTACCAGGCCCAGCCCACTGCTGAGCACGTTGCCTCCGGCGACGATGCCCGCCGCGCGTGTAATGCCCGCGCTCCGATCGGTTTCGGCGGCCCGCGCGGTTTCCGTAGCCTGATCAGGTAGTGGGCTGATCGGAGTGGGAGACGATTCAGTTGGCTCGACGATCGTTTCGACGGAAGTCATATGGATTCAGTGTGCCCGATTGTACCCGATAACCCGATCGCCCCCAAGTTTACGGGCGGCTTGTAGTGGTAGCTGTTTGACCGGCCTGTAAGAACCAGCTGGGCTGAAACGAGATGGATATGTCCCACGAACCGATCGATTCACTGGCCGAGCGCGGGGCCAGCGCCATGCTGGTGGCCTTCCAGTTTTATCGCGCAGAGTTCAACACGCTCACTTGCCGCGCACAGGCCCGCTTTGAGCAGCGCGACTGGCACGGCATGCAGGACGATGCGCTGGAACGGCTGGAGCTGTACAAGAAGATTGTCGATAAGGTGGTGGACGAGCTGCGCAATCTGCTGGGCGCCGCGGTCAAGCACGAAGCCGTGTGGGTGCTCATGAAAGCGTGCTACTCGCGCCACATTGCGGGCTACGGCGATGCGGAGATTGCCGAGACCTTCTTTAACTCCAGCACGCGCCGCATCTTCGCTACCGTCGGCGTCGATCCGGGCCGTGAGTACGTCGATTCTGATTTCAATGCGCCGCCCGCGCGTTCGCTCCAGCCGGTATATCACACTTACGTGTCTGCTCAGGCGACCAGCGAATGGCTGGCAAAGATTCTGGCCGCTTATACGTTTGCGGCGCCCTACGCCGATCTCGATCGCGATGTGGTGCTGGCCGCGCGTGCGATCGATGATCAGCTGCGCGCGGCGGGCCTGCACTCGATCGAGACGGTGGAGGTTCTGAAGGCGGTTTTCTACCGCAATACCACGGCCTATATCGTGGGGCGGATTCGCTCGGGTGGGCAGCTCACGCCGCTGGTGCTGGCGCTGCGTCATCCGCCGGCAGGGATCGTGATCGACGCCGTGCTCATGGATGAGAGTGACGTGAGCATCGTCTTCAGCTATACCCGATCGTACTTTCACGTCGAAGCCGAACACCCCTACGAGACGATCGCCTTTCTTAAATCGATCCTGCCGCTGAAGCGGGTGGCAGAGTTGTATATCTCGATCGGTTACAACAAGCATGGCAAGACCGAACTGTACCGCGACCTGCTGCGTCACCTGGCGACTTCCGCCGATCAGTTCGAGATCGCGCGCGGCGACAAGGGCATGGTGATGCTGGTCTTCGATCTGCCTTCGTACGACGTGGTGTTCAAGATCATCAAGGACCGTTTCGCCTATCCCAAGACGGCCACGCGCCAGGAGGTGATGGACAAGTATGCGCTGGTCTTCAAGCACGATAAAGCAGGACGCTTGATCGATGCGCAGGAGTATGAGCATCTGGAATTCGAGCGCCGACGTTTCTCGGATGAGCTGGCAGCCGAGTTGTTGCAAACCGCAGCGAATAGTGTGACGGTGAGCGACGATCGGATCGCCATCCGGCAGCTCTACACCGAACGGCGCATGACGCCGTTGAATCTGTACCTCCGTGAGGCGCCTGAAGCAGCGGCGCGGGAAGCCATCTACGATTACGGGCAGGCCGTGAAAGACCTCGCGGCGACCAATATTTTCCCCGGTGACCTGCTGTTGAAGAACTTCGGCGTGACGCGGCACGGACGCGTCGTGTTCTATGACTACGACGAATTGTGCCTGCTGACCGAGTGCAATTTCCGCGAGCTGCCCGAGTCGAATGACGTGGATGAAGAGCTGAGTGCCGAGCCTTGGTTCTACGTTGGCCCCCATGATATCTTTCCTGAAGAGTTCATCCGGTTCTTTGGCTTGCCGGCGCATTTGCGCGATGCGTTCTTACAGGCGCATGGCGATCTGCTGGGGGTGGAATTCTGGACGCGGATGCAGGAACGGCATCGGGCCGGGGAAGTGGTGGATATCTTTTCGTACAAGCAGAGCAAACGGCTATCACACCGTTGAGCTCAGCAGTTGTTCAAAATTTCTTCTACGAAATCACTACACAGGCTAAACCATTTGCAAACAAATTGGGAGTAGTTTTATAGTATCTCAACCAAGGAGGCGGCCGGCCAATTCAAATTCCCCACCTTCTTATCCTACGCGTTCCAACCCACAACAACTTGCCAAGGAGAGGAGTAATTGCTATGAAGCGCACAAGTCGATCACGTGTGTTCCGCGTCGTTGTCGTCGTCTTGATAGCACTGATTGCCCTACCGCTCACCGCCAGCGCCAGCCATTCGTGGGGCAACTATCACTGGGCACGTACCAGTAACCCTTTCACCCTCAGAATCGGTGATAACGTCTCTTCTGCCTGGGATCCCTATCTCAATGGAGCCATCGCCGACTGGACTGCCTCATCTGTACTCAATCTAACGAAGGTCACAGGTGGCACCACTCCCAGAAGCTGTCGGCCGACCGCCGGTCGCATTGAAGTCTGCAATGCCACCTATGGCAACACCGGCTGGCTGGGCATTGCGCAGATTTGGGCCAGCGGCAGCCACATCACGCAAGGGACCGCCAGGATGAACGATACCTACTTCAATACGGCCCGGTATAATACCCCGGCCTGGCGGCGGCTGGTCATGTGCCAGGAAGTCGCCCACGACTTTGGGCTTGCCCATCAGGACGAGAACTTTAGCAATCCGAACCTGGGTTCCTGCATGGACTATACCAACGATCCTGATGGCCCGCCAAGCAACGAGCATCCCAACACGCACGACTTCGATCAGCTGAGAACGATTTATGCGCATCTGGACAGTACGAGTACCGTTGGTGCAATGCCGGCTGAAATAGCGGACGCCGATTTTAGTTCGCAGGCGGAATGGGGCCAGGCTATTGCTGCCTCCCGCTCGGGTAAGCCGCTCCTCTTCGAACGTGACCTTGGTAAAGGAAACAAGGTGTTCACCTTTGTCTTCTGGGCTGAATAGGCCCTGACCTTTGACAATTGAATATCGCCCTTCGACAACGGGCTGCCCTAGCGGCGCCCGTTGTTTTTGCGTGTCTACCGGGCATCAGGTATGATCGCTACGGAGGGTCAACGTGTTCATCATCTTCGGTAACCGGGTTCGCTCTAAGACGATCTCCACCGGCCAGTTTTCCTGTCCGCAGTGCAAAGTGCAACGTGACTACGAACTGCGTCAGGCGCGCAACTGGTTCGCTCTGTACTTCATCCCGATTATTCCCCTCAACACGATCGGCGAGTTCGTCACGTGTCTGACGTGCGGCACTCAATTTGCCAAGGAAGTGTTATCGATGCCCATGCCATCGCACACGCCGCTCGATCGGCTGGCGCGCGAGGCACGGGCTGACCTGGACAGCGGCACGCCGATCGAGATGGCGCGGCAGAAGTTAATCAACACGGGGTTGAGCCGCGACCTGGTGGAACACGTCATCGCGCAAGCTGCCGGCTCCGATCAGAAACATTGCCCCCTCGATCCCCTCACCTACCGAGCAACAGTTCAACGCTGCGCACAGTGTGGGGCCTGGCTGGAGAATTCGCCACGAGCTTAGAGCGGTTTCCAAGTTGGTTTACGGGTCCACGTCACACCCGCGAAAGCGGGTGTCCAGGTTTTCGCGCTGGATTCCCGCTTTCGCGGGAATGACAATGTCGTAAACCAAACTGGAATTCGCTATAGGATAAATCTTTTAGCTAGAAACCGGGTTTCTGCGTAGCACCCCGTAGTGCAGCGAAGTGGGTAAGCGTTGTCATTCAATTCCATCTGGACCGGAGAACCCCGATTTCTGCCACAACCGGTGAACCATTGACTGCGCTGCGGAGTAGATCAATAGCGCTATCTTGTAATCCCGCCAGGAGGATTTTATGCGTCGCTTATGCCTGTTGCTCCTCGCTTTCGTGTGTGCTGCTTGCACGTCGGCCCCTGTTGCACCAGCACCACTCACATCCACCTCAAGTGCGTTTGCGCCTGCTTCTACTCCACTGCCCACGACGGCCGCTTTGGCTAACCCCAGCGGGCTCGAGCTGTATCAAGTAGCGATGAAGCCCGAATTCGCCGCCGAGGTCGATCGGTTTGGCAACGCGCCGCAGTATCAGATCGATCTGACGGTTGCGCCCGATCACGCCTCGTATTCGGCCAAACAAAAAGTGCGCTACACCAATGAGGAGAGCGTGCCGTTGAAAGAGGTGTACTTCCGGCTGTTCCCCAATTCCGAAGCGTATGGCGGCCAACTGGAAATCGAGTCGCTGCGCGCGAATGGCGTGGACGTGACGCCAAAATATGAGCTGGACGAGACAGCCATGAAGATTGAACTGGCCCAGCCGTTAAAGCCGGGAGAGGCGATCGAGTTTGAGCTGGACTACACCGTGCAGGTGCCCACGCAAGAAGTGGAGCTCGGCTACAACCGTTTTGGCTGGCACAACAACGTTCTGGCGCTGCCCGGTTTCTTCCCGTTGATTCCGGTTTACGACGACGAAGGCTGGAATGTGGAAGTAGCGCCGCCACAGGGTGATACGGTGTTCAGTGACACCGCTTTGTTTCAAGTCAACATTACGGCGCCTGCTGAAGACGTGGTGGCGACTTCGGGCGTTTGTGATGTGACGCCCAGCGACCAGACCACCATGTGGCGCTGTGTCAGTGGTCCCATGCGCGATTTCATGATTGCCCTGAGTCCTGACTATCAGATCGAATCTGACACGATCGACGGCGTCAAAGTCAATTCATATTATCGCGAGGAGCTCGCCGAAGAAGGAGAACGCGGCCTGCAAGTGGTGGTGGATGCGCTGCGCGCCTATAATCAGCACATTGGCGAATATCCCTTCACCGAACTCGATCTGGTGGCGACGCCCACCACGGCGGGCGGCATCGAGTATCCGGGATTGGTGGTGATTGCCGAAGGGCTATTCAACATGAGTCCGACGTTCTACGAAAGCGCCACGGCACACGAGGTGGCGCACCAATGGTGGTATAGCCTGGTGGGCAACGATCAGATCGACGAGCCGTGGCTGGACGAAGCGCTGACGCAGTTCACCACCACGTTGTATTATCGCGAACGCTCTGGCCCGGCAGCGCTGGAGGGCTACATCGAAAACCTGAAGGATCGCTACGATCGTGTAAAAGGCACCTCCGGCGACAAGCGCGCCGATTTGCCGGTGAGCGACTATTCGGAGAGCGAGTATGGCGCCATCGTGTATGGCAAAGCCGCGCTGTTTTTCAATGCACTCTATGAAGCGCTGGGTGCTGAGAAGTTCGATCAACTGCTGCAGGAGTATTACACGACGTATCGCTACGGCGTGGCATACCCGCAGGATTTCCTCGCCATTGCGGCGAAGTATGCGGGCCAGGATAAGTTGGAGGAGCTGCTGAAGGAGTGGATCGCGACGCCGTAGTTTGGTAGCTGGTTGCTAGTTGTTGGTGGCTGGTTAAGCGCCGTATCGATCGCTAAAGATCGTGGACGACTGGTGTAGACCTCGCAGGTTTTGTCGGCTTGGCTGAAGAGAGGTGATTATCGAATCGTTCGCTGCTCTGTCTCGGCTATCCAGAATGTAAGACTTGCGAGGTCTTTACCAACCCGGATCCACGGTAAGAAGTTGAAAGTCTGCGATTCGCTCGGTAAATGGCTTCTTTTTAGCGAATCTGTCATCCACCTAATGGATGAAAAGTCGAAACGGGCGATTTGCTGGTTTTCATAGGCTTTCAAGCGGTCGTAATCACCTTATCCGTGGATTCAGGTTACCAATTTACAAACCGAGCCAGCCAATTACCTCGTTTTATGAGTGGAGATTATGAATTTACAGACATGGTTTCATCCTCATCAGCAATTACTCTTGCGGTATGCAGCGCGAATCAGGCTGGACCCTCGCAGCTGGGGCTCAACGTCGAAATTGATTCAAACTACTTATCATGTGGTCTTAAACCGGGCGGCGCAACCTGACGAACAAGCACGCTGGGTAACATCGATACGGCGGGGTGAAACCAAATGGACCGGCATCGTGTGGCAGCTGCTCTGTTCCAATGAGTTGCAGCAGTTGCACTCCGATTGGTCGTTGCCACGCGATCCGATGCAAGTGCAACATGCTCTGCATCAAGCCCGGTGTTCACTGGTACGGACTGAACTGCCAGCGGCCGATACTATCGCGGATTTGGGTGGTGCATGCACCGAAGCAATTTCGGGCGCACTGCTATGGATGGGGTACCCTCACCCGGCGCGCGAGATCACCATCATTGACCTGCCCCCGTCTAATCGCATGTTTGCAGATACTTTCAATTACATCGCCGCTGAGACAGCCAACTGGATTGAGGTCGGTCAAACGCGCATTCGATACATCCACACGGTCATGACTGATATGTCTGGCTTGGCTGATGCCAGTGTGGATATGCTCTGGCTCGGTCAGAGTATCGAGCATATTACCCAGGCACAGGCACGACAAGTATACGGTGAAGCGTTGCGCGTGCTCAAACCAGGTGGATATTTCTGCCTGGATACACCCAACCGCACCCTTACACGACTACAATCGTCTTTTGGTTATATTCATCCCGAGCACAAGCATGAATACCGCCCGGCTGAATTGGCACATCAACTTACCCGTGCCGGTCTGGTTGTCAAGCGAACATTAGGCGTTTGCCCTATGCCATATTCGGTTCGTCGGCAACGCTTTTACCCTCAAGAGATATTGGATCATGGCGAAGTGTCGCCAGACGCTGCCAGCTCTTACTTCTTCTACATCGAAAGCGTCAAGCCATAACGGTGCATTTCAGTTTGGGGGCAGATGATAGACCTTTTGCCACAGCTCATCGAAGCGATGGCTCATGATCGCGGCGCGAATGGGGAGCAAGCGTTCCAGACCAATGCGTGACCAGCGCATGCCCGAGCCGGCCAAGCGGGCTCGAAATTGTTTGCAGGCGCTCTCGACCATGCCGCTGCCGATCGGAAAACCCTCTTCGCGCATTTCCAGATATTGCATCCGGCGATAGTTGTCTTGAAAGTAGCCCGCTTCCCGGCGCAGGGCGACCGCTTTCTCCGGGTACTTCTGCGCGAGTTGACCGAGTTGTTGCGCCAACCGTTCGGCGTGGCCTTGCAGCAACGGAGTTTCGTGGTCGCGCACCCACCGGCGCGCCGCGGCGGTGCCTTCGCCATGGAGTGCGGTGGCGGCCTGTGTGAGATGCAGTTTGGCGTGATACCAATCAACGACCTGGCGACTGGTAAAGAACTTGTCCTCCGCCAGGTTCCAGATCCACGTGGCCCCATCGCCCAGCACCACCGTCTCGGGGGCTTGCATCCAGTGGCGTTGCCGCGCCTCGGCCCACAAGGCTTCGCCGAAGACAGCCGGTCCGCCCAGATGCGCCACATAGGTGTTCGCCACGGCATGCGCCAGATCAACCGTTTCCCCCGTATGGTTGTCGCGGGTCGGGCGCACCTGAACGGCAAAGACGCAGCCGACTTTGCCCACACGTGCACTCGCTGCGCTCGCGCAGTGCAGTGTGTCCGCCGCGCAGCGGCGGTGGGCCGGTGCGCAGTTCTTTCCAACCTTCCTCACGAATGTGGACCATGCCACCATCCATCGCGGCCCCTAAATCTTGAGGTTCAAACGGGGTGGTCTGATTCAATTCCTCGCGCGTCGGGGAGGCCATACTCACGGCCCGCTGCGTCGTTTCCAGCGCCTGGCTTTTCGGTCCCCAGACCGTTACCCGCCGCCAAATGCTACTGACCGAGATCGGAATCTCTCCAATCGTGTTCAAGATCGTGGCTGCTTCCGCGTAGGTCACCAGGCCACTCAGCCAGACCGCATACTTCACCACACTCTCGCTCCAATGGTGCTCCCACAGTTCGAGTTGCTCATCCAGGGGGAAAAAGACTCTGTTGACAAGTCTCGCAATAGTAGTAGCCTCGAACGATCCGCAACTGGCCCACGCGACTTTCCACGGTCTGGGCCTTCGTGTCTTTGTAGTGCATCTCGCGCTGACACGTCGGGCAGAGTGGCCCCGGCACCGGACGTTGCGCACCTTGCGCCTCAATCACCGCCTGGGCCGCTTGTTCGCTTAACTGGCGGCGCATTTTCAGCACCGCATTTTCAATCTGAGTCAAGTTCGGACGCGGCGTCTGATCGGTCCAGTCCAGTAAGTCGTCAATCGCTTGCTCCGCTTCGGCCAGCAGTTTGGCTCGGATTTCGGCGCGTGTGAGCGACATGGGGCACCTCCGCTTGAGATGATTTGATTATGCCTCAGTTCGCCCCCAAACTGAAATGCTCGCAAGCCATAAGCGCAAGTTGAGCGTCTCGCCGGACGCGGTGTATAATTGATGTTGAAGCGAGGTGCAGCATGGCGGCACATACCTTGAAAGAAGTCTCGGTACCTTACACAGTCAGTGCCGAGGATGAAAGTATTGGGCGTGACACCATCGTGATTCGGCGCATGGGCGAGCCGGTCGCCGTGGTGATTCCCTTTGCAGACTACCAGGCTTTAGTGGCGCAGCCTCTATCGGGCGATCTTAGCTTTGAGCAGGAACGCGCCCCTTTTCAGCGTCTGTTGCCCGAACTGCTCAAAACACGTCGCGGTGAATGGGTGGCCATCGTCGGCGGAGAGCCGGTGGAGTTTGGCCTGGATTTCAGCAGTGTGATTGTGCCGGTACGCCGGCGCTTTGGTCAGCGTCCAGTCTACGTTCGTGAGATTTCGGAACAGCCGCGAGCCTATGATATCACCTGCACGAAAGTATAGGGAGGCTTATATGTCAGTCGAACTTCAAGGTGTTGTGCCCCAATTGCCAACCGCGCGAATTGACGTCAGCATCAATGTCTCGACGACGTTGAATGTGACGGCCTATACGGCCAAGCGCAAGGCGAATACCTTCGTGTTGAACCGTATTGGTACCGGCCTGTTTGGTGATGAGCCTCAATTGATCGTTACTGATAGATTGATTTGCTGGCGAGTACCGATCTTTGTGTCGATGGCTTCACGGGGACGGTTGGGGCAAGTTGGGCAGATTGAGATTGACGCGCAAACAGGCGAAATACTCGCCGACGATAATTCGCTGAAGGACATTGCCGCCAATGCCGAGCGACTGGTTGCCAGTTTCGCATTATAAACAAAGCCGAGATGGGCGTTGTCTGCCGGCTTGCGTGCGGATGGTTCTCGCCTATCTTGGTCAGGAGCACAGCGAAGACGATCTGGCACATTTGCTGCAGGCTCGTTCGTTTGGCACCTCTGCCGATCACGTCCGATTCATTAGCCAGCTAGGTTACATGGTCACTTTTGAACAAGGCACAGAATCTGATCTACAATGGCATCTAGCACACGACTTGCCTTGCATTATCTTTCTAAAAACAGAAGCCCTACCGTATTGGAAGATTGAAGATTCACATGCTGTGGTATTGGTCGGTATGACGCCTGAAATGGTCTATCTGAATGATCCCGCCTTTGATCGAAGTCCCCAATCTATCCCGCTGCAAAACTTTCTTTTGGCCTGGTCCGAGTTTGATTACGAATACGCGGTTGTGGAGCGTGCTTGATTTCACGCCATGAAACGTACCTCTTCTCCCACCCCGGACCTCTTCGATCACGCCGCGCAGGCGATCATGGCGCGCAGCCAACCGCTAGCCGCGCGGATGCGTGCCCGCTCGCTGGACGAGTACGTGGGGCAGGAGGACCTCGTGGGGCCGGGGCGGCTCTTGCGGCGCGCCATCGAATCCGATCGGTTATTCTCCTCGATCTTGTTGTGGGGGCCGCCGGGCACGGGCAAGACCACGCTCGCCTCGATCATCGCCAACACCACCAAGAGCCACTTCGAGCAGATCAACGCCGTGATGTCGGGCGTGGGCGATATTCGCCGGATCGTGGCAGAATCCAAAGAGCGCTTGAAAATGTATCAGCAGCGCACCATCCTGCTGATCGACGAGATTCATCGTTTCAACAAGGCGCAGCAGGATGCATTGCTCCCGCACGTCGAGAACGGCACGATCATCCTGATCGGCGCGACGACGGAGAATCCCTACTTCGAGGTTATCGGCCCGTTGGTCAGCCGCTCGCGCATCTTCCAGCTCAAGCCGCTGTCGGACGACAATGTGCGCGATCTGATCCAGCGCGCGCTCATGGATGTGGAGCGCGGCTACGGCGGCCTGCTGGTCGATCTGGACGACGACGCGCTGGAGCATCTGATCCACGTAGCGGGTGGCGATGCGCGCAACGCCCTCAACGCTTTGGAGCTCGCCGTCGAATCGACGCTGCCTGATGCCGATCAGTATATCCACATCACGTCGGAGGTGGCGCAGGAGTCCATTCAGCGTCGCGCCATTCTATATGATAAAGACGGCGACGCGCATTACGACACGATCAGCGCGTTCATCAAAAGCGTGCGCGGTTCCGATCCCGACGCGGCGCTGTACTGGCTTGCCAAGATGTTGTACGCGGGCGAAGATCCGCGCTTCATCCTGCGCCGCTTACTAATCCTGGCCGGGGAAGACATCGGCCTCGCCGACCCGCAGGGTCTGGTGGTGGCGAATGCGGCCGCGCAGGCCTTTACGTTTATGGGACTGCCGGAAGGGGTGTATCCCATCGTCGAGGCGACGCTGTACCTGGCGACCGCGCCCAAGAGCAATTCGGCCGGCAGCTATTTCCGCGCCTTAAAGCAGGTGGAAGCCGAGGGCAAGATCGACGTGCCGATCCATCTGCAGGACGCCAATCGCGACGCCAAGGGTCTGGGCCACGGGCAGGGCTATCAGTATCCGCACGAATTTGAGGGCCACCACATCCCGCAGAATTATCTGCCGGAAGCGATTAAGGGCATGCGCTTCTATGAGCCAAGCGATCAAGGCTACGAAGCGCAAGTAACCGATCGGCTGGAACGCTGGCGCAAAGCCGTGGCGCAGGCGCTCGCGATCGAGCCGCACGAAGGACCGCAGGTCACCGAGCAGGAGATCATCGGATTGAAGAAGCGGTTGAAATGAACAATGGCTAACGGCCAGCCGCCAACCGCCAATCTTGCATTCTTCTAACATTCCTTTGCTATCATCTGACATCATCATACTTTTGAGGGAAGACCATGTCTGCACAAGCCTACGAATTCAAAGCCGAGATTCAGCAGTTACTCAACATTCTGGTGCATTCGTTGTACACCGAGCGGGATATCTTCCTGCGCGAGTTGATCTCCAACGCGTCCGATGCGCTAAGCCGCGTGCAGTTCGAGCTGCTGACCAACCGCGAGGTGCTCGATCCCGACGCCGAGTTGAAGATCACGATCGCGTGTGATCAGGACCAGCGGACGTTGACCATCCGCGAGACCGGCATCGGCATGACGCGCGATGAGATCGTCGAGAATCTGGGGACCATCGCGCATTCGGGCGCGGCGGAGTTCCTGAAGAAGCTGCAAGCCGAGAAGAAACCAGCGGACGTGATCGGCCAGTTCGGCGTGGGGTTCTACTCTGTTTACATGGTGGCCGATGAAGTCGCCGTCACTTCGCGCTCGTATCGACCGGAAGCGCAGGCGGTGCGCTGGACGTCGAAGGGTGACAACACCTACACGCTCGAAGACGCCGAGAAGACCGATCGGGGCACCGAGATTGTAGTGCATCTCAAGGAAGACGCCGCCGAGTATGCGCAGGACTGGAAGATCGAGCAGATCATCAAGAAGCACAGCGACTTTGTGTCGTTCCCGATTCAAACGAAAGATCACGCCGTCAATCAACAAACGGCGCTGTGGCGGCAAGCGCCGCGTGAAGTGACGGACGAGCAGTACGCTAATTTCTATCGACAGTTGACGCTGGATTTTGAAGCGCCGCTGCAACACATCCATTTTGTCGCCGATGTGCCGGTGGATGTGCACGCCGTGCTCTTTATTCCGGCCAAGCACGAGCGCGGCATGTTCAGTTTGCGCAAAGACGACGGACTGAAGTTGTATTCGCGCAAGATCTTGATTCAAGAGTACTTCAAAGACTTACTGCCGTCGTACTTCCGCTTTGTGCAGGGGGTGGTCGATTCCGAGGATTTGCCCTTGAACGTCAGCCGCGAGTCGATCCAGAATAACCGGGCCATGGCCAAGTTGAAATCGACGCTGACCCACAAGATTATTGGCGAGCTGGAAGAACTCGGCGAGAAAGAGGCCGCCAAGTATACGCAGTTCTGGAAAGAGTTCGGGTTGTTCGTCAAAGAGGGCGTCGCGACAGATGTAGGCCAGCAAGCCGATCTGGCCAAACTGCTGCGCTTCAAGACCCAGCGCAGCGGCGAGGAGTGGGTCTCGCTGTCGACCTACGTTCAACGGATGAAGGCCGATCAGACGGCCATTTATTACATCCTGGGTGACGATCCGGCCTCGATCGCGCGCAGCCCGCATCTCGATTACTTCCGCCAGCACGATCTGGAAGTGCTGTATTTGACCGATCCGGTGGATAGCTTCCTGGTCGTCTCTCTGAAGGAGTTCGACGGCAAGAAACTGCAAAACGTCGACGATGCGGCGCTCGATCTGCCCAAGTCCGATCAACCGATCGCCTCGAAGGTGGCTGACGATGATTACGCGCAGCTGGTGGCGCGCATCAAGACGGTGCTGGGCGACAAGATCACCGAAGTGCGCGAATCGCAAATGTTGACCGATAGTCCCTGCCGCCTCGTTTCGCCGGAAGAGGCCGCCGAGCGCGATATGCAGCGCGTGAAGCGGCTGTTGGGGCAGGATTACGCGATTCCCAAGAAGATCATGGAGATCAATCGCGGTCATCAGCTGATGGCCGATCTCGCGGCGTTGGCGCGCGGCGGCCAGAACGACGTGCTGCTCGACGCGAGCATTCAGCAGCTGTACGAAAGCGCCTTGCTGGTGGAAGGTCTGCTGCCCAATCCGGCCGAGATGGCGCCGCGCATCCAGTTATTGATGGAGGCTGCGCTGCGCCGGGCGTAAGCGCTGGGAGGCGCTTGGAAAACTCTTTGACAATTCTCGCCGCCCTGAGTATAGTGTATCATTCGGATTGCAGGAGAAATTTATGGCACTGACCAGTGCTGAGCTGTACGCCTTAATTTTAGCGGCGTTGAACTACCTGCAGGATGACGGCGGCCAATTTCGCAAAGGTCAGGAGAAAGCCGGCCTCACGCGCGAGGAGTTCTGGCTGCTCAATCGTTTCCGTTATTTTCCCGGTACGGTTGCGCCCGGCGATTTTCTGACCTTCGGACCTTATGCTTCCCTCTCTACATATGAACAGCAGCTCGAATCCCTGGTAACCAAGAAATTTGCCGAAATGGTGGATGCGGGCCGGTACCGCTCGGCGGAAGCAGGCCGTAAATTTGTGGAGCAGCTTTATCGTGATTACTTTGCGGTCATTGCCCGGCACGATCGCTTGAGTGAGGCCGACGTGCAGCGGCTGGGGCTGCTAGCCGATCGGGTCGTGGGGTTCCTCGTGCGTCAGCCGGAGGTCCCCTCTCCGATTACCAATGCCGCCCGCAGCGCCTTTCCCGAAAACACACGCGCCTGGGTCTATGTTGAGCGACGGGTCACCACGTTGGCCGTCTTTCGCGACGATGCCCACATCGCCGCGTGGCGGGAAGACGGTTGGAGCGGGCCGCGCATCGCCGTAAGCACAGCGCTTTTCAAGGCGGCGCAGCCGTTGCCATCCGATCAGCTCCGGGCGGCGGTCTCCCAATTGAACGACAAAGACTTCAAATCGGCTATCTCCGCGCTACACTCCGGCGGCGAGGTGTCACATACGGCCGAGGATGTTTATAAACTCACCCCTGCCGGCGCACAGGCCCGCCAGGTCATCGAAGACATGACCGATCGCAATTACGCTGTGCTCTTCAACGCGCTCTCTCCCGACGAACTAAAAGAACTGCACGATCTACTGGAACAGGTACGCGGCCCGGTCGTTGCGTGATCGTCTGAAGTGTATCCCGTGCTGCCATGCCAAAAGTGAGGGGATGTGTTATGATCTCTCATGACAACAGTAGGCTTTATTCAGCTTATTTGCCTGACGGTTGTTGGCTATCCGACCGCACCTGGACACTCATTCTGTTCTCATTGACCGTTAGCGGCGATTGATCATTTTGGGACTCGCATTCGCTCGTGTTCTGAACTGACCAGGCTGCACCGATTTGCATGGAATGAGTGTGCTGGGGTTGGCACACTCTTTTTGTTTGGATGGACTGCTCAGCGAACTGGAGCGAGGTCAGATGATGAGTATGGACTTTATCTTTCGTTTAATTGGGATGATGTTGTTTGGCCTGGGAGGATTTTACCTGGGGCAGGCCCTGGTGGCTACGGGTGGCATTTCGCCCAATGATGGCGTAGTCGCCATCGTCGTCACGATCCTGGCGAGCGGTTTCATTGGCTTGGTCATCACGCCTTTTCTCACCACGCGCCCCTATCGCACATTGCAGCAGCGCATCAAGCAAACGCCCGCCACAGATTTAGTGGCCGCTATCACCGGCCTGGTCCTGGGCTTGTTGATTGCGGTGCTGCTGTCGTTTCCGCTTTCTTTTCTGCCTTCGCCGCTGCGCGAGGTGTTGCCGATTGTGGCCGCTGCCGTCCTGGGCCTGTGGGGGATGTCAACGCTCATGGGCCGCCGGCGCGATTTCGCCCAGCTCCTCTCCGGCCGCTTGCCGTTACGCACGCCTGAATCTGCGGCCGGCCTGGACGAGCGTTCGGTGTTGCTGGACACCTCGGTCATCATTGACGGGCGGATTGCCGATATCAGCCGCACGGGGTTTCTGAGCGGGGTCATGCTGGTGCCACGCTTTGTGTTGAACGAACTGCAGCACATTGCCGACTCGTCAGATGCGCTGCGGCGCAACCGGGGCCGCCGGGGGCTGGACATCCTCAATCGGATGCAGAAGGACACCGCGCGCCCTTTGCGTATCACCGACATGGATGTGGACGAAATCCGCGAGGTCGACGACAAACTCATCGCGCTGGCCAAGCGTCTGAAATGCCCGGTGTTAACCAACGACTACAACCTCAACCGGGTGGCCGAGATTCAAGGGGTAACGGTGCTGAACGTCAACGAACTGGCGAACGCCGTGCGCCTGGTCTTTCTCCCCGGCGAATCGATGCGCATTGAGATCATCCAGGAAGGCAAAGAGGTGGGGCAGGGCGTGGGCTATCTGGACGACGGCACGATGATTGTCGTCGAAGAAGGCCGCCGCTACATCGGCACCACCCTCAATGTGATCGTGACGAAAGTGCTGCAAACCGCCGCCGGCCGCATGATCTTTGCGCGCCCCGATTTGACTTCCGGCAACTAATCCGCTACCATCACCACGGCAATCGAATATCCCCGGCGGCCGCGCGTTAAACTCACGCGCCAGCGCCGCCGGTTTTATCCTGCGAGGTCTGATGACGATTCAAGTCTACAATGTTCTGACGCGCCAGAAGGAAGAATTCAAGCCGCTCAATCCTGAGCTGGTGACGATGTATGTCTGCGGCCCCACGGTCTATGACGTACCGCACATCGGCCATGCCAAGACCTACGTGTCTTTTGATGTGATGGTGCGCTATCTGCGTTTCAGCGGTTATCGCGTGCGCTACGTTCAGAACATCACGGATGTGGGTCACATTCTGGATACCGGCGAAGATCGCATCCTGAAAGGTGCGCGGCGCGAGCGGATCGAGCCGATGGAAGTCGTGGAGCGTTATACGCGCGCCTACTTCGCGGCGATGGATGCACTGGACGTCACCCGCCCCGATATTTCACCGCGCGCCTCGGCCCACATCCCCGAACAGATCGAGATGGTCAAACAGCTCGTCGCCGCAGGCTATGCGTACGAAATCGATGGCTCGGTCTACTTCTCGGTCGAGAAGTTTCCGGGCTACGGCAAACTGTCGGGCCGGCATGTGGAAGAACTGGAAGAAGGCGCGCGTGCAGGAACGCCCTTTAGGGTTGCCGTCCGCGATGAGAAGCGGCATCCCGCCGACTTTGCGTTGTGGAAGAAGGCCGATCCGGAACACATTCTGCGCTGGCCCAGTCCGTGGGGTTGGGGCTATCCGGGTTGGCACCTTGAGTGCTCGGTCATGGCGACGAAGTATCTGGGCGAGACGTTCGATATTCACGGTGGCGGCGTGGACAACATTTTCCCGCACAACGAATGCGAGATTGCGCAGGCCGAGGCGGCCACGGGCCGGCCCTTCGCCAACTACTGGCTGCTCACCGGTTCGCTCACACTCGACGGCGTAAAGATGAGCAAGAGCCTGGGCAATGTGTTGAACATCGAGGCGGCCTTGCAGAAATATTCGCCGCAGGCCATCCGCTACTTCATTCTCAGCAGCCACTACTCCAACCCGATCGATTTCAGCGACGCGGCGATCGAAGCAGCGGCCAAGGGGCTGGAGCGCGTCTTGGTGCCGGTGCGCAGTGTGCGTGATCGCTTGCGGGTCGCGGAGCAGACTGCGGCGGTGGAATCCGATGAGGGTGCGGCATTTTGCGCCACGCTTGATCGACAGCGCGCGGCTCTCAAGGAAGCGCTGGATGATAACTTCAACGCCCCGGCGACGTTGGGCGTGCTAAATCAACTCACTACCGAAGTGAATACGCTGTTGAACTCCGGCCAACCGATCGGCCAGACCACACTCACCGCAATCGATCAACTGTATCGTGACTATGGCGGTACCGTGCTGGGCATTATCCCTGACGAGTTCAAGCCAGAATCGGATTATGCCTTGGTGGATGGTCTGGTACAGCTGTTGATCGAAATGCGCAAGGATGCGCGGCAGGCGAAAGATTTCAAACGCAGCGATCAAATTCGCGATCAACTCGCGGCCCTGGGCGTGGTGCTGGAAGACGGGCGTGGTGGAACCACCTATCGCTTAACGAAAGGATGAAGGTGGAAGGCTGAGGGATGAAACACGCTTTCTTTATCCTTCATCCCTCAGCCTTCAGTCTTGTTATGAAAGAAACCATCTGGGGACGCAACGCTGTTTATGAAGTGCTCCGCGCGAACCGGCGGCAAGTGTACAAGCTGCTGGTCGCCGAGGGTGTGCAGGAACGCGGCCATCTGACGGATGCGCTTCAACTGGCGCAGGAACGCTCGATTCCCATTCAGCGCGTGAAGCGACCCACGCTCGATCGGATCACGGACAGTCATCAGGGCATCCTGGCGGAAGTGAGCGACTACCCCTATGTCGAGATCGACGACATGCTCGATCTGGCACAGCAGCGCAACGAGCCGCCATTGTTCCTGCTCCTCGATGTGATTCAGAATCCACAGAACCTGGGCACGCTCCTGCGTACGGCTGAGGCGGTGGGTGCGCATGGCGTGATCATTCCGCAGCGCCGCGGCGTGGAAGTGACACAGGCCGTGGTCAATGCGTCATCGGGCGCCAGCGAGCATGTGCTTGTCGCGCAGGTGGTCAATCTCGTCGTTGCAATCACGGAATTGAAAGAGCACGAAATCTGGATGACGGGTCTGGACAATTTGCCGGAAGCGCGCCCACTCGATCAAGCGGATTTGCGCGGCGCGATCGGGTTGGTGGTGGGCAACGAGGGGGAAGGCATGCGCCGCCTGGTGCGTGAGAGTTGCGACTTCCTCGTTAAACTCCCCATGCGCGGACAGGTCGATTCGCTGAATGCGGCGGTGGCGGGATCGATCGTGCTGTACGAGATCTTGCGGCAACGGATGAAGTCCAACTCAGCGAATCAATGAATCAACGAGGCCACTTCGCTAACTCGCTGATTCGGCTTCTTTCTCCAACAATATTGTCACCGGCCCGTCGTTGTGAATTTCAACTTGCATCATGGCGCGAAAGACACCGGTCTGCGTGGGAATACCTTCCGCGCGTAACTGTTCCACGAAATACTCGATCAGCGGTTCGGCTTGTTCGGGCCGCGCAGCGTCGATGAAGTCCGGGCGGCGGCCATGCTGCGCGTTGGCATATAACGTGAACTGCGACACGACGAGCGCTTCGCCCTTCACGTCCAGCAGTGACAGATTCATCTTCCCCGCGCCATCTTCGAACACGCGCAGGTTCGCTACTTTGTTGGCGAGCCACTTTGCCTCGGCCTGGGTGTCGCCGATCTTCACCCCGGCCAGAATGCAGAAACCAAGGTCGCACTGCCCGACGATCTTTCCAGCGACAATAACTGCAGTATGCGAGACACGTTGAATCACTAAGCGCATGTGTTTCTCCACGAATTTACACGAGTGGTCACGAATGAGAAAAATCCGTGCAGATTCGTGGATCGATTATACCGACTTCGGTACAATAGGCAATGTGCTATAATTTCGGCACTGCCAGGTATGGCACTGCCCCTGTAGCTCAACTGGATAGAGCAGTTCCGTCCTAAGGAAAGGGTTGTGGGTTCAAGTCCTGCCAGGGGCGCTGGGCTGAGATAGAAACCGGGTTTCTCCTGTCGCGTTGATTGAATCTTATACAGGAAGAAATCCGGTTTTTGGTACCGTTCCTCGCCAAGGGAGGTTGCCATGTTCCGCTGGTTGTTTCGCTGCCTGTCTTTCAGTGCTGCCTTGTGGCTGTTGACGTTCCGACCTGCGCCAGTAGAACCGATCGGACCGCCTGGCGCGCAGTCCCCCGCTTACTCGATCGAACTGCTCGCCTCCCTCCCATGGCCCGCCGAGATCCAGTGCGCGCCTGATAGTCGCTGCTTCGTCGCCACCGTGCACGATCCCGCCGACGAAGAGCGCAGCGCGATCTGGCTCATTCAGCCTGACGGTTCACAACAGCGCCTCTATCGCGGGCCGAGTTACGATCCGACGCTGCTGGGCGAAAAGGGCCTCACCGGCCTGGCGCTGCATCCGCGTTTTGCGCAGGACGATCGCCTGTTCTTCTATTGGAATCCACCTAATCATAGCCGCAGTGAGCCGACCTATTCGGTGATCTCCAGCATTCGATCGGATGGCAGCGACTATCGCGAATTGTGGAATTTCACCACCGGCTCTTTCACGGATGCGCACGTGGCGGGTGGTCTGGTGACCTACAGCGAAAACGGTCATGACTATCTGTTTGTGGCCATCGGCGAATATGGAGCGGGCGGCTCACAAGATGTAACCAAGACCCAAGGCAAGATTCACCGCTTTGAGATCATTACCGACACGCTGCAAGCACCCAGCGACAATCCTTTTTATAACACCCCCAACGCCGTTCAATCGATCTGGGCGGTGGGCTTCCGCAA
>JAUQXC010000434.1 GCA_030834825.1 Thermoflexales bacterium | reverse complement strand
CGAGGGTGATCGCATTCGCATCAACTTCGTTAACGGCTCAGCGCATCCGCATTCGATCCATTTTCACGGCTTTCACCTGCCGACCATGGATGGCCTGGAGCCGGTGCCGGTGGGTGGTCGCTTCACTTACGAGTTTGACGCCGAGCCGTTTGGCCTGCATCTCTATCACTGCCACGTCATGCCGCTCAAGCGCCACATTCACAAAGGACTGTACGGTGGTTTCATCATCGATCCCCAAGCGGGCCGCCCGCCCGCGCACGAGCTGTACATGATGATGAATGCCTTTGACACCAACTTCGACGGCGGCAATGAAGTGTACGCCGTCAATACCGTGGGCTTCCACTACCAGCGCCATCCCATTCAGGTCAAGGCCAACGAATTGATCCGCATCTACCTGATCAACATCGTCGAGTTCGATCTGATCAACTCGTTTCACCTGCACGCCAACTTTTTCGATGTGTACCGCACCGGCACACGCCTGAAGACCGACGAGTTCACCGACACACTTATGCTGGCGCAGGGCGAACGGGCGATTTTGGAAACGCGCTTCAAGTATCCCGGCCAATACATGTTTCACGCGCACGTCAGCGAGTTTGCCGAACTGGGCTGGCTGGGCATGTTCGAGGTGACCGCATGAGCGAACAGACCCTCCCTTCTACGTCCAAGCCGCGTTCACTCAATCGAGCCATCTGGGCGATGCTGCCGCTGATCCTGCTCGCCGGAGTCATCGTGCTGTTTCTGGCCGGTGGCGCAGGACTGCCGTCTCAAGCAGGTCTGCCACCGATTGAAGAGCTCACCGTGCAGCGCGTGCGGCTGCCGGCAGCCGATGAACTAATCGTCGAAGTGATGAACTCCGGTCCTGATCCGGTGACGATCGCGCAGGTGCTGGTCGACGACGCGTATTGGACCTTCTCGATCGACCCCGGGCCTGAGCTCGCCCGCCTGGCCTCTGCGACGATCAGGATTCCTTATCCGTGGGTCGAGGGTGAGGCACACACCATTGTGCTGGTCACATCCACGGGCACGCTGTTTGAAGTGGCAATCCCGGTAGCGATCAGCACGCCTACGTTCGATCTGAGCGCGTTCTTGAACTTCGCGTTGATCGGCATCTACATCGGCGTCATTCCCGTGGGACTGGGCATGTTGTGGCATCCGTTCATGCGCGGCCTGCGCCGCCGCACCATGGATGCGATCCTCGCCCTGACGTTGGGACTGCTGGTGTTCCTGTTGATCGATACCGCAAGTGAAGGGCTGGAAATAGCCGCGGCGGTACCCGGATCGCTGCAAGGGTTGATCTTGTTCGGCGCGAGCACACTGCTGGCCTACCTGCTGATTCAAATCGTCTCCTCACGGCGCGGCGCAAAAGCCGGCGAAGCCGCCGGACGTTACAGCGTCGCGTGGATGCTGGCGATTGGCATCGGCTTGCACAATCTGGCCGAAGGATTAGTGGTAGGCGCAGCCTACGCTTCCGGGGCCGCCTCATTGGGCGCGTTTCTCGTCATCGGGTTCACGCTGCACAACGTGACCGAGGGCATCGGCATCGCCGCACCGATCGCGCAGGATCGCCTATCGGTGGGCCGCTTCATCGGATTGACGGCCATCGCCGGGCTGCCAGCCATTCTCGGCACGTGGATCGGCGGCTTCGCCTACAGCAACGTTGCCGCCACCCTCTTTCTGGGGATTGGCACCGGCGCGATCGTGCAGGTGATCATCGAAGTGGGCAAACTGCTCTTGCGCCACGGTCAACGCGAGAGCCAATCGGCCGCGACGTGGCCCAACATCATCGGCTTCGCTGCCGGGTTGGCTATCATGTATGCTACGGCCTTGCTGGTGGCTGTATAGAAATGAGGCTCAGTCTCAGGATGGTTAGGCGTACGCAGGATCGTCGACGAATGCGCCCAAGAGGATAGGTGCTCAAGAGCAAGAGCCCTGAGCGTCACTGGAGAATATCGAAATAGCTTCACGAGAGGGAGGTTGACTATGTTCATGAGGAATGCAATAAGACGTGAGTTGCGGGTCGCGTTTTCGCGTAAGGCCCAGCCGGTCTGGTTCCGAATCGCAAAGTGGATGGTTGCCATTGGGATCAGCGTGCTTCTTTGGGCAACACCATACTTCTGGTTGTGGACTCTTGGCGCCCTGGGGTCGGGTTTAACGGTCCACTTCGTCTGGCGGTGGAAAACCAAAGGTTGGACACGCCCGTGGGGAGGATGGGCGGATATTGAAGCGGCCCAGCAGGACTGAGGTTCACGAGTAGTGGTC
>JAUQXC010000433.1 GCA_030834825.1 Thermoflexales bacterium | reverse complement strand
CAGCACCACCCTGACTTACTCTGCGCGGAATATGGTCTATGGCTCGCCGGCAGTGGGTGATCTCGATAACGATGGTGATGTCGAGGTTGTGATTGCCGGAGGCTTCAACGATATCCTTCCGTATCGCGGCGGGTTATATGTTTGGACAGGGCACAGCACTGGCAAGCAACCGTGGCCTATGTTCCATCAAAATGCACAACATACAGGTTTATATGATCCGCCACGTTTGGCTGTACAGCCAGGCTCACTCTTGGCCCTACATGAAGTTGGAAAAACGAACCCGGAAAGGATTACTCTGATTATCAAGAATGAGGGGGGAGGAAGCTTCAATTGGACGACTTCTAGCAAACCATCAGCCGTAACCCTTTCTCCCGCTTCAGGCATGGTAATCACTGAGGCAATCGTGCAGGTCACTATCAATACTACCGGCTATACCTCGGCTGGCACTTACTCATTAGGCAATGTGGTTATCACTTCAAGCGGCGCTGCGGGCAATCCTCGGACAGTGCCAGTGACACTGCGGGTGGCCACCCTGCGCAAGAATTTCCTACCTTTTATTTTGAAGGGATCTTAACTTAGACAGTACGATGAATCTCCTACATATTAATGCTGCCTACCCACCCTTTGTGGGTGGAGCCGAAATTTATGCACGCACCATCTCTGAGCGCTGTGTTGCTGACGGTCAGGCTGTTACGCTGGTCACGACCAATGCTGCTGAGGTTGAATACTTCTGGAATCCGCGCAAACGGCACTTGGCGTCTGGCTGTGAGCAGTTGAATGGCGTCAAGGTGATTCGTTGCTCCGTCGGTCATCTGCCTTTTGCTCCATTATCATTCTATCTCTTGCGTCGTATGGCAACCCTAATCGCTCGTTGGCCACGCTCACTTCCTACTCTGCGACGTCTCGCACCGTACATGCCTGGAGTCCCTGATTTGACGGCTACCCTTAATCGGCTGCCTGGTCCGTTCGATTTGGTGCACGGCATTAACGTTGCCCTGGAATGGCCGCTGTTGGCAGCTTGGCGTTATGCACGCCAGCACCGCTTACCATTTGTGGCTACACCGTTCGTGCACGTGGGTGAACAGAGCCGACAGGATGTCCTAATCAACTACGTTATGCCGCATCAGCTGGAGGCACTGCGGGATGCCGATGCGATGATTGTGCAGACAGATGTTGAGCGTCGTGCGCTGGCCGCTTTGGGTGTCGCGGAAGATCGCCTGCACCGACTGGGGATGGGGGTCAATCTGGCTGATCTGCAGGGGGGTGACGCACAACGCTTTCGCTCACGCTACGGACTGACCGATCCCATCGTGACCTTTTTGGGTGTCGTGACGCGCGATAAGGGCAGTTTTGATCTGGTACGCGCACTGGAGCAGCTATGGGCGCAGGGCATACGTGCACAGCTGGTCATTGGCGGGCAGCCAGTCGATGAATTCAACCGCTTTTTCAAGCAGCTGCCAGCAGAGACGCAGCAGCGGATCGTCCAGCTGGGGGTAGTCGCCGGACAAGACAAACAGGATCTCCTTGCAGCAACTGACGTGTTGGCGCTACCCTCGCGCATTGATTCATTTGGCATTGTGTATTTAGAGGCGTGGGCTTATCGCAAGCCGGTAATTGGCGGTCGGGCTGGTGGTGTGCCGGATGTGATTGACGATAACCTCGACGGATTGCTGGTTGATTTTGGCGATGTGCGGCAGTTGGCTCAAGCCATCCAGCACTTGTTGAGTAATCAAACGCAAGCGGCTGAGATGGGCAGGCATGGCCGCGCAAAGGTGGAGCGGTTGTATACTTGGGATCGCATATATGGTTTGCTCACGGCCATCTATCATGATCTGGTTAAGCGACGGATGCCTTAGCGATGCGCGTTGCGCTCAATGCCACAGAGATCGGCCGCCAACGTGGTGGCAACGAAAGTTTCTTGCTTGGATTACTGGATGGTTGGCGTTCTTTATCTGTGGTGGAACCACTGAGTTTGATAGCCTGCGCGGAGGGGCTGCAGCCTTTAGCGACATTTTTCGCGCTTAATCGGTTTCACGTAGTCAACACTGGCCCGTATCGACGCTGGCCGTCATATTTGTGGCAGCAGACGTATGCGCTGCGTCAAATCCGCCCTGACTGGTACCTTTCCACTTTTTTGCTCCCGCCATGGGTGCCCTGCCGCGCGGCGGCCATTGTGCATGATGTTTCGTTTCGCGCCCACCCGGAGTATTTTCCGCCCACTATCGCTGCCTATATGCGCGTACTTGTCGGTTGGGCCGTGCGCCGTGCCGAAGTGGTGCTGACAATCTCGGATTTTACGCGGCGTGAAATTCAACGCTACTATCCCTTCGCCGCGCACAAGACAGTGGTTGTGTCATGTGGAGTGAATTCCGAATTCACCGCCGAAGGAGAGGCCGAGACCGATCGGGCGGTGCTGCGCACGTACGGCATCGAATCACCCTATTTGCTGGCGGTCGGCAATATCCACCCACGCAAGAATTTGGCTCGGTTGCTGGAGGCATATCTGGCGTTAAGCGCTGCTGTACCAGATGCACCGAACCTGGTGTGGGCCGGCGTAGAGCGTTGGGGCAGCACAGAGCTGCAACAACGCGCTCAAGCGGCCGGGGTGCACTTGCCGGGGCGCATTGCGGCCGAGCACCTGCCGGCACTGTATCGTCAGGCAGTAGTGCTGGTTTACCCCTCCTTGTATGAAGGGTTTGGTCTGCCGCCAGTGGAGGCGATGGCGTGCGGTACGCCTGTCATTGTGAGCAAAACGACGAGCCTGTCCGAAGTTGTCGGCGAAGCAGCATTGCTGATCGACCCTTTGGAGGTGAACGATCTGGCAGTCGCACTGCGGCAAGTGGTAACCGATGCCGCACTACGCGCGCAGCTGCGGCAGCGCGGATTGTCGCGAGCGCGCTTATATCGTTGGACAGCCGTTGCCGAACGTGTGTGGCAAGCGCTATCGCCTTAGAAGAAAGGCGCCCCATCACCCAGTTTTGACAAGCCCTTCACTCACTCTTATAATGCCAGCGCGATGACACCATTTGTTTCCACAACCAATCTGCTGCCGGGCGTTGTCTTTGCCGCGGTATTGATCATGAGCGGATTGGGCTTGTCTTTGGCGCTGGGACTTCCCCGCGCGCGTCCTCAACTCGATTGGATTGAATTCAGTTTCATCGTTTTTCTGCTCGGTGCAGGGATGGCGTTGTGTCTGGGTCTGGTGTTGGCCTGGCTGCGCCTGTTTTCGCTGGGCGCTTTGACGTTGCTGTTGAGTCTGATCGCGCTAGCGAGCTGGCTGGTGATCTGGCGACGCAAAGCCTTCCGCCGGGCGAGGCGTGATCTGACAAAGCCGACGCGCGCCGAGGTGGCGCTGATCGGCTGGCTGGCTCTGCTGAGTGTGATCTATTTTCGTCCACATGAGTTCATCTTGGGCGCAGCTGATGC
>JAUQXC010000432.1 GCA_030834825.1 Thermoflexales bacterium | reverse complement strand
GAAGTACTCCGTAGGCCGCTGGGCTGAGGCCCTCACTCACTATGATCTGCAATCGTTTTCACCGCTAAGAGCGTAAGCCTGAATTTAACAAATATCAATGCGGTTTCATTCGCGAAGGGATGAATTTTATTGTTTTCATCTGGGTTGGCTCACCGGCCACCGGCTCGCCGGGTCGATTTTTTGCGAACGAGGTAATTTTCCCTGGGTCCTGGTCTTTTGACTTGCGTTAACCGGGCTGGGTCTGCAGCCGATACTCTTTGGGCGACTGTCCGGTGTGCTTGCGAAATACGTAACTGAAATAGTGCGGGTCACTGTACCCGATCTGATAGGAAATCTCAAAAGACTTTAGTGTCGTCGAGCGCAGCAATTCTTTCGCGCGTTTGATGCGCACTTCGGTCAGGTATTCTTTGAATGTCTGACCGGTTTCCTGACTGAAGACCGTACTGAAATGACTGGGGCTGAGATTCACCTGGCTGGCGACCTCGTTCAGCGATAAATTGGCGTCCACGTAGTGTTGGTCAATATAGTCATGCACTTGCTGGAGCATCAAGCTGTGCTGGTTGTTGGCTCGACGGTCGCGATAAGTGAGCGTCCCGACGAGGATCTCCTGCACTTGTTCGCGGAATTGCTCCACGGTCTCAATCGCTGCTAACGTCTTTTCCATGGCATCCAGCGCGGGCACGATTTGATCGACATTGCCGCCCAGGTCCGTCACAAATTTTGCCGCCGCCAACACGATGTCCATGACGATGTAGTTCTTGACCATGTAGGACTTCAACGCGGCTTCACACAGCGGGCGAATGAAGGTGTCAAAGAAATCCGGAAAATCTTCTTTGACGCCGCAGCGCAGGTAGCTTTCTACGGCGGCTTTATTGATCTTCAGTAACTCGGCCTTGACGACACTGCTGCTCAAAGGCGCCGTGTCGCGATTGCCACTGCTTTGCGCTTCGACGACCGCTTCGACAAAGGATTGATAGATATCTGTGATGCGCTGCTTGGCCGTCCCGCAGCCGATGGTCACTTCGCAACCCGCGGCCTGGGCTTGCTGTTGAATTGTTTGCAAGAGCAGCTCTCTTCGCCCGTGCAGGTGCTCCGGCGCGCTGCCTTTCAAAATGAGCACCAGCTCTTCCACATCTTTCTTAATTAGCCACACATCCGGCTGCTGTTCCAGCGGTTCGGCCAGGGCCTGTTGCGTTCGTTGGTATTCATGATAATCAAAGGCGCCTGGTGTACGACGAAGTCCAATCCGAATGGCGATTACGAGGTAACATCCTGCGACCAAATCAAGCCCTAGTAAATGCCCTTTCTCGATCGCTTCCGCCGACGATACCGTTCCCACTACCAAGTTGAGCAGCAGCCGCTCGCGTAGTGCCGCCCGATTCTCTTCTACCTGGCTTCTGAGTTTATCCAGGTTCTCCCGATCGCGCCGTTCCCGATCGATTTGCGTGGCAATCCGGTGCAGCGCCCGATGCAAATCCTGCACCGTGACCGGCTTCAACAAATACTCCGTCACGCCTAAATTGATCGCCTGCTGCGCATACTCAAACTCATCGTGTCCGCTCAGGATGATGATCTTGACCCACGGCATCTGCTCCCGGACGATCTTGCACAGTTCCAGGCCATCCATAAACGGCATCTTAATATCGGTGATGAGAACGTCAGGCTGAACGACCTGCAGCAAGGGGAGGGCCATCTCGCCATCGGGGGCCTCGCCGCAGAACTCAAAACCATTGCCTTGCCAATCGACCTTGTCGCGGATCCCTTCGCGTGTCACAATCTCGTCTTCCACAAAAAATGCTTTGTAGGGCATGGGCAGCTCCTGAAATACTTCCAAACGGGCAATATGCAAGAACATTTAACCACAATTTGCCCCCCTCGCAAAGTGAGAGTGTTCCTGACTTCTACGGAGGCAAGGGTTTGGGCGAGAATTGTAAAAATTCACTATTGACAAGGCCTGTGAGCTGTAATAAACTACCGACAGCGTTGTCGTCAACGATAACGACAACGCTGAGCGGAAATGCTGTTGCTACAAACCCGGGGCAAACCCGCGTGTGCAAAGCCTGCTGTCACACCTTTGGGCGCTCGATCCTTTTCCAAGAAGGAACGCCATGCATGTCACTCTACAAGATGTAGCTCAGCTCGCCGGTGTCTCCACCAAGACGGTCTCCCGGGTGGTCAACAATCAGGGCGAGATCAGCGAAGCAACCCGCCAACGCGTGCAAGCCGCCATTGAGCAGTTGGACTATCGGCCCAATATCTTGGCACGCAGCCTCGTCAATCAACGTACGAACACCCTGGCCGTAGTTGCCTGGGGCATAGACTACTACGGCCCTTCACGCACCGTCGTCGGCATTGAGAACAAGTCGGATGAATTAGGCTACTCGCTGTTCCTCAATTTATTAGCCCACCCTGACAAAGGCAATATCGATCGGATTCTGGACACCCTGGTCGCACGTCGGGTCGATGGCATCATCTGGGCCGTGCCGGAAGTCGGCGGCAACCGCATGTGGATCAACCCCGCTCGATTGGATCGTCTCCCCCCGATCGTTTTTCTCAGTATGGCAGGGCAAACCGGCCTGGCCACCGTGTCTGTGGATAATCGTGTTGGCGCGCGGCAGGCCGTGCAACACCTGGTTGATCAAGGACGGCGGCGTATTGGGTTGATTACTGGACCGTTAGCCTGGTGGGAGGCCCGAGAGCGCTTCGCCGGATGGCAGGACACCATGCGTGGCGCTGGACTTGAGGCCGGCAGCTCGTTGGTGGTGGAAGGCGACTGGGCGGCGGCCAGCGGCGCACGGGCCATGCAAGTCCTGCTTGAACGTGAACCTGACATCGATGCGCTCTTCGTGTGCAGCGATCAGATGGCGATCGGCGCCATGGGCGTGGCCCACCAGATCGGGCGGCGTATGCCGCAGGATTTGGCCGTCGTCGGTTTTGACAACATTCCGGAATCAGCCTTTTTCTGGCCGCCCCTGACGACTGTCAATCAACAATTGATCGATGTGGGCTGTATCGCTGTCCAGAATCTGCATCAATGGGTGGAAGCGAAGCGTAAAGGAGAGGCCGCCCCGGTGGAAAATGTGCAGTTAACGCCGGAATTGATTATTCGTGAAAGTTCAACACCGCATTGATCGTGCTACAGGCGCTGAGTAGCTGCGCGGCTTCAGATCGATTCTGGGGCGACAAGGAGAGACCATGCAGTACCGTGAACTAGGTCGTACAGGGTGGAAGGTGTCGGCGGTGAGTTTTGGCGCGTGGGCCATTGGTAGCGCGTGGGGATCGGTGGATGACACTGAGTCGTTGAACGCGCTGCGCCGCGCGGTCAATCTGGGCGTCAACTTATTCGACACGGCCGATGTGTATGGCGACGGCCACAGCGAACGTCTGCTGGCGCAATTAAAACGGGAACGCCGGGAAGACATCGTCGTCGTGACGAAGGCCGGTCGGCGCTTGGACCCGCACGTCGCCAGCGGTTATAACCGCGAAAACCTCACCGCGTTTGTCGAACGCAGTTTGAAGAACCTCGCAACGGACACAATCGATCTGGTGCAGCTGCACTGTCCGCCAACCGAGGTGTATTACATGCCAGAAACGTTCGGCTTGTTGGACGATCTCGTCCAGCAAGGCAAGCTTCGCTACTACGGCGTCAGCGTCGAGAAAGTCGAGGAAGCGTTAAAGGCCATCGAGTATCCCAACGTGCAGTCAGTACAGATCATCTTCAATATTTTCCGGCAGCGTCCCGCCGATTTGTTCTTGGCGCGCGCACAGCAACTCAAGGTCGGGATTCTGGCGCGCCTGCCGTTGTCGTCGGGGATGTTGACGGGCAAGCTGACGCGCGCCAGCACTTTCTCGGTCGACGATCATCGGCAGTTCAACCGGCAGGGTGAATCATTCGATCGGGGCGAGACCTTCTCCGGCGTCGATTACGATCTGGGCCTGGCGGTCGTGGAAGAACTGCGGCCGCTCGTACCACAGGGTTGGACCATGGCCGAGTTCGCGCTGCGCTGGATTCTGATGTTTGAGGCCGTGACGTGCACGATTCCGGGTGCCAAGCGTCCGTCACAGGTGGAAGACAACTGCCGTGCCGCCGATCTGCCTGCGATCTCGGCTGAGACCATGGCGAAAGTGCGGGAGGTTTATGAGCAGCGCATCAAGCCGCAAGTGCATCACTATTGGTAAGGTGGAATGCCAAACGCGGAGCTTAGAATCCTACCTCCGCATTCCAATTCCAGTTTAGCTTACGACACACTCCACTTCAAACGTTGAACAGAAAGGATCTCATTATGAACAAGCCCACGTTAGGCGTCATCGTCGGCAATCGCGGTTTCTTTCCGGATCATCTGGCCGATACGGGTCGCAAGACGATCTTGAAAGTGCTGGAAGAAGAAGGCATCAATGCCATTGCGTTGACGCCCGAAGACAGCAAGTTCGGCAGCGTCGAGAACAACAACGACGCGCACAAACTTGCCGATCGGTTTAAAGCGCACCGCGACGAGATCGACGGCGTTTTGATCACGTTGCCCAACTTCGGTGAAGAGCGGCCCATCGCCAACACGCTGCGTTGGGCGAATCTGGATGTGCCGGTATTGGTGCAGGCCACGCCGGACGATGCGACGATGATGACGATTGCCGATCGGCGCGATTCGTTCTGCGGCAAGATGTCAGCCTGTAACAATCTGTATCAATACGGCATCAAATATACCTTGACCACGCGGCATACGGTCGATCCGACCAGCGAGAGTTTCCGCTCGGATCTACGCCGCTTCGTCGGCACGGCGCGCGTGGTGCGCGGCTTGAAGACTGCGCGCATCGGCGCCATCGGCGCGCGGCCCACGGCGTTCAACACCGTGCGCTATAGCGAGAAACTGCTGGAGCGCACGGGGATCTCGGTCGATACCCTGGATCTCTCGGAAGTGTTTGGCCGCGCGGCGCGCCTGAAAGCCGACGACGTCCAGCTCAAGACGAAGCTCGAGGCGGTGAAGGCCTACGTTCCAGTCAGGGACACCCCCAACGAATCATTGCTCCGCATTGCCAAGCTGGCCGTCGTGATCGAAAACTGGATGCAGGAAAACGAATTGGTCGCCAGCGCGTTGCAGTGCTGGACCTCCATGGAAGAATTTTACGGCGTGGTGCCTTGCACGTTGATGAGTATGATGAGCAATTCGCTGCTGCCCTCGGCCTGCGAGACCGACATCGCGGGCGTGGTGGGCATGTATGCGCTGGTCCTCGCGTCGGGCACACCCAGCGCCATCGTGGACTGGAACAACAACTACGGTGAGGACCCCGATAAGGGCGTCATCTTCCACTGCTCGAATCTGCCCAAAGACATTTTTGTGAACGACCCGATTGCGCCGGATGATATCCCGGTGATGGATTATCAGGCCATCATCGCCGGCACGGTGGGCCGCGACAGCACCTATGGCACGGTGGTGGGCCGCGTGAAGGCTGCGCCGTTCACCTACTGCCGCGTCTCGACCGACGACTTCAAGGGTCAGATGCAGGCCTACATCGGCGAAGGTGAACTGACCAACGATCCGCTCAAGACGTTTGGCGGTTACGGCGTGGTGAAGGTCCCGAACTTGCAGAAGCTGCTGGCGCATATCTGCCAGAACGGCTTTGAGCATCACGTGGCCGTGAACCTCTCGCAGACCGCGGATGCCGTGAACGAAGCCCTGAGCAAGTACCTGGGCTGGGACGTTTACTACCACAAGGGATAAAAATTTGGACGCGGATTTCACGGATTGAAGAAATACAGTTGCTACCGCCGTGTTATCCATGTCTGGAAAACTGCATTCTATGGAACCGATCTGGATTGACTGGGCGAAACGCTTGCAGGCCATTGCGCAAACCGGCTTAACGTACGTCGACAGTCCGTACGATGTGGAGCGTTACGAAGAAGTGCGTCGTATCGCAGCGGAGATGGCGGCTAACCGATCGGACGCAGAGCTGTCCCGCGTGCTCGATTTGTTTTCACACGACACCGGCTATGCGACACCCAAGGTTGATGTGCGCGCAGTGATCTTCCATCATGGATCGATCCTGCTGGTGCGCGAGCGCAGCGACAGCCGCTGGACCCTGCCGGGCGGTTGGGCTGATGTGGGCGAAGCGCCCAGCGAGTGTGTGGTGCGCGAAGCGAAGGAGGAAACGGGCTACGACGTGCAGGCGCAGAAGTTGCTGGCCGTGTATGACCGCAGCCTGCACCCGCACGAACCGCCGTTTTCGTTTCACGTCTACAAGCTGTTCTTCCTGTGCGAGCTGGTCGGCGGCCAGGCCACCCGCAATACCGAAATCGACGAGATCGGTTTCTTCACGCGTGATGTGATTCCGCCGTTGTCGTTGACGCGCATCACGGCGCAACAGATCGATCGGATGTTTGAACATAGCTTGCATCCCGACTGGCCGACGGAATTTGATTAAGGCATGCAAAGGATCGTCATGAGCGAACTGGAAATCAAACTGCAACGAATCCAGAATTTGTTGAGCCAGCATCAGGCCGACGCGCTGCTGCTGAGCCGCGTGAGCAGCTTCGCCTGGGCCACGTGCGGTGCGGCGTCATACATCAACACCGCCAGCACCACGGGCGTCGGATCATTGTTGATCACGCCCGCCGGGCGTTACCTGATCGCGGACAATATCGAAGCCCCGCGCTTTGAGAAAGAAGAGCAGCTCGCTGGCCAGGGTTGGGAATTTCGGATTGCGCCGTGGCACGCGGCGAACCCGGCGGTCGCCGAGCTCACACGGGGCTTGAAACTCGCCGCCGATGGGCCTTATCCTGGCGCGATCGATCTCGCGCATGAGATGGCGCGCCTCCGCGCGAACCTGCTGCCGGAAGAAGGGGCGCGCTATCGCCGGGTGAGCCAGATCTGCGCTGAAGCGATGAATGTAGCGCTTCGCGCCGTACGACCCGGTATGACGGAATATGAAATCGCGGCGCGGCTCGATCACGAAACCTTCGCACGCGGCGTGCAGCCGATCGTCAACCTCATCGCCACCGATGAACGCATCTTCAACTTCCGCCATCCGCTGCCGGCCGACAAGCAGCTGGAGCACTATGCGATGCTGGTGTTGTGCGGACGCAAGTATGGCTTGATCACCTCGGTGACACGGCTGGTGCACTTTGGTCGTCTGCCGGACGAGCTGCGTCGCAAGATGGAAGCGGTGGCGCACATCGATGCCGCGTTTATCGCGGCCACGCGACCAGGTCGCACCTTGAGTGAGGTCTTTAAGCGCGCCACCGCTACTTACGCGGCAACAGGTTTTGCCGACGAATGGCAGCTGCACCATCAAGGCGGGCCGGCTGGTTATGAGCCGCGTGAATGGGTCGCCACGCCCCATTCGCCTGAAATAGTCGAAGTCGGACAGGTCTATGCCTGGAATCCGTCGATCACAGGCACGAAGTCAGAAGACACCATCCTGGTCGGGCCGAGCGGCAATGAAGTGCTGACCGTCATGCCTGATTGGCCGATGCTGGACGTAGAAGCGGCTGGACAGCACTTTAAGCGTCCGGCGATTTTGGAAGTGTAAGGCTGTGAGGCAAGATGGTCTCTTGCCCGCGCAAGCGAAGCAGTGCGCAGCCTCCCTGTGGGACTGCACTGCACGCCCTATCCGCCGCAACGCAGCGGGGGCGCACTCGGTGTGTGTGATCAACTTGCGCTGCTTTCTAAATCAGAGGAGATGAACATGAATCACAACGATACCCCCCAAGCAATTGAGCGCGGGAAAACCGCGCTTGGTATCGAGTTCGGCTCAACGCGTATCAAGGCAGTGCTGATCGGCGAGGATCATACACTGCTTGCCTCCGGAAGCTACGAGTGGGAAAACCGCTACGAAAAGGGCGTCTGGACCTACCGTCTTGAAGATGTTTGGACAGGCTTGCAGGAAAGCTATCGGAAGCTCAGCCGCGAAGTTCTGGAGAAGTACAACACCCCACTCAGAACCATTGGCGTTATCGGCCTCAGCGGCATGATGCATGGCTATCTGGCCTTTGATCAGGAGGGAAATCTACTCGCCCCGTTTCGGACCTGGCGAAATACCATCACCGGGCCGGCCGCAGAGCAACTCACCGATTTGTTCCAATTCAATATTCCCCAGCGTTGGAGCATTGCTCATCTCTACCAGGCGCTGTTGAACCGTGAATCCCATGTCAAGGCGATTCACTATCAGACTACGTTGGCAGGCTATGTCCATTGGAAACTGACGGGGCAGAAGGTGATGGGCGTAGGCGAAGCCTCAGGCATGTTCCCGATCGATAGCCAGACCAACGATTATGATAAACGCCTGCTTGAGCTGTTCAACAAACAGCTGGCAGTGGAAAAACTATCGTGGCAGCTTCAGGATATCCTGCCCCACGTCCTGGTGGCGGGCGAATCGGCAGGCGTTCTGACCGAAGCAGGCGTAAAGCTGCTTGATTCTACAGGACAACTGAAAGCGGGTATCCCCCTCTGTCCGCCTGAGGGCGATGCCGGCACAGGCATGGTCGCGACCAACAGTGTGGCAGAGCGCACGGGCAATGTTTCCGCCGGGACATCCGTCTTTGCCATGATCGTTTTAGAAAAGGCCCTGTCGAAGGTTTACCCCGAGATTGACCTGGTGACGACGCCCAGCGGCAAGCCCGTGGCGATGGTGCATAGCAACAACTGCACCTCCGATCTCAATGCCTGGGTCGAACTGTTCCATGAATTCACCCAGGTGCTAGGCGTGGATGTCAATCAATCCAGGTTGTTTGAAGTGTTATATCAACAGGCGCTCACCGGCGACGCGGACGCGGATGCGGGCGGACTGCTGGCCTACAACTATTTTTCGGGTGAGCATATTACACACATGGAAGAGGGACGCCCGCTCTTTGTCCGCACACCCGAAAGCCGCTTCACCCTGGCGAACTTCATGCGTGTGCATCTGTTCTCATCTCTCGGCGCCTTGAAGCTTGGCCTAGACATCCTCTTTGAACAGGAAAAAGTGAAAATCGACCAGATCCTCGGTCATGGCGGCTTCTTCAAGACAAAGGAAGTGGGCCAAAAAATCATGGCGGCGGCGATGAATGTCCCCGTTTCCGTCCTGGAGACCGCAGGCGAGGGCTGCGCTTGGGGGATCGCCTTGCTGGCCTCCTATATGCTCCATCGGGCAAAGAATGAACCCTTAGAAGCCTATCTCGCCAACAAAGTCTTTGCAGGAGAAAATAGCGCCACGCTAGCGCCCGAACCCAGGGATGTTGCTGGCTTTACGACATTCATGGAACGCTACAAAAAGGGACTCGTCATCGAGAGAGCGGCCGTGGATGGGCTGCAGCCGTGAAAGCGGACAACTACGACACCATCTACGATGCTGCGCGCACATGGGCCATTTGAAGAGGTAAACCTTCAGGCCCAATCCCGCCGCGCAGCAGGGGTACGACAAACTTTATCGCGAATACGTGAC
>JAUQXC010000431.1 GCA_030834825.1 Thermoflexales bacterium | reverse complement strand
TGTTTAGAAAAGCTTTTGCGGCAGCCAGTTGGCATCTCTTCAACGCCGGGGCCGCTGACCGGAGATCACCTGCCGGGCGATTCCGTGCCTCACTGGCCAGCATTCATCTCTCCATTCGCAGCAAGATTTTGCTGGCCCTCGCCATCGTCATCTTGATGATGGCTTTGATCAATGCCGTGCTCCTGGTGCAGATGTTGAATTACAGCCTGCAATACGATGCCATCATCAACAACATTACCACGGCCAACAGTATCAGCGGGAATATCAAGCCCGAGATCGATACGGCCATGTGGAACATCGTGGCTGGCAAGACCGAGTTTTCTCAGGGAGAACAGTACGCCATCATTGATGGGGTCAACCACAAATTGCAGTGGATGACGGAGCATGCAGCCTCGGCGGAGTCAAAAATTAAACTCGAGGTCATTAACCGTACCATCCGAACGTTGACCCACTATGTGGATCTGATGGGTGAGCAAATTGCGCGGGGCAGCACCGTCGCCAACAATGAAGCAATTCTGGATAATATCCGAGGGGTTTCTTCCGTGGTCGAGGCCGTGGTCCAAGACTATGTGTTGTTCGAGGTCAATCAGGCCGATCGGCAATACCGGGTCATGAGCCAGGGCTTTGCGCAATGGGAAGCCTTTTCCCTGGTACTTCTCCTGGCCGCGATTGGCTTCTCCGTCATCGCGGCCTGGGCCATTTCGCGCAGCATTTATATCCCCATCAAACGGCTGCACGATGTTACCACGACCATTACCAAGAATGATTTGCAAGTCCTGGTGAATCGGGACAACCTGGACGAAATTACCGAGTTAGGCATGAGCTTCAACATCATGATCGGCAAGATTCGGGAACTCCTCGATGCGAAGATGAGGGAACAGGAAAACCTGAAAAAGGCCGAACTGCGCGCCTTGCAAGCCCAGATCAACCCGCACTTTCTATACAACACCCTGGACACGATTATTTGGATGGCCGAGGCGCAGAAGACCGAGCAGGTGATTGAAATCGTTAGCGCCCTATCGAGTTTTTTCCGGCTTAGTCTTAGCAAGGGAAAGGATTGGATTACGATCGGGGAAGAGCTCGAGCGGACCCGCAGCTACCTGACCATTCAGCGGATGCGTTACCGCGACATCATGGATTTCAAGATTGAAGCAGACGAAGAAGTCTTGAACTTCACCATCCTCAAATTGATCTTGCAGCCGCTGGTCGAGAATGCGTTGTATCATGGGATCAAGAACAAACGCTGTGGGGGCACCATCGTCGTGCGCGCCAGACAGAAGAATGAAAATGAAGTCCTGCTTGAGGTAGAGGATGACGGGGTGGGTTTTACCCAGGAAAAACGGGAGCAGCTTCAAGCTGAACTAGCTGATGAGTCTGGTGAAATGAAATTGGAAAGCGGATTCGCCATCGGCAATGTCAACAAACGGATCAGGCTATATTACGGCAGACAATATGGCCTGGCGATTCGCAGTGAATACAACACGGGCACCTGTGCCGCCCTGACAATTCCAGCCATACGAGACGAAGCCCCGGTGCGGAGTGGCGCCATGACCGACACGGTCAATCCGCTGATTCAATAGCGGAAGAAGCAAGGAGCGAGGATGATGAATTTCTCTCGAGCAGTATGCTCGACAATGACAGTAATGATGTGCTTAATGGTGGCTGGTTGTAGTAACCAACCACTAGCCACGTCAGCGGCTCACCTGCCCAGCAGAGCGCCGGACGCCAGGTCCAAGAAGACTTATCAAGACCTCATTGTCGGCTATGTCCAACTGGGGGCCGAGAGTGAGTGGCGCACGGCAAATACCGACTCCGTTAAAGAAGCGGCGGCACAGTTAGGAGTAGAACTCAGGTTTTCAGATGCGCAACAAAAGCAGGAGAACCAGATCAGTGCCATTCGGGCACTGATTGCTCAACAGGTGGATGTGATTGGAGTGGCGCCACTCATTGAAACGGGCTGGGACGATGTGTTCAAAGAGGCCCAGGATGCGGGTATTCCGATTATCCTGGTGGATCGACGGGCGGACGTTTCTCCGAGTCTCTATGTGACCCTCATGGGCTCGGACTTCCTTGAAGAAGGCCGCAATGCGGCCCGGATCATGTCGACCCTAACGGACGGCCACGCTAATATTGTCGAACTGCAAGGCACGCGCGGTTCCGCGCCAGCCAATGACCGATATGCGGGCTTTCGAGAAGTCTTGAAGGATTACCCGGGGATGAAGATCATCGATTCAGAGGACGGGAACTTCACCGTAGCGAAGGGCAAAGAGGTCATGCGGGCCTTCCTGAAGGCGCATGGTAAGAACATCACGGCCCTGTTCGCTCACAACGACGACATGGCTCTCGGTGCGATCAAGGCCATTGAGGAATATGGCTTAAGACCCGGCGTGGATATCCAGATCGTTTCAGTGGATGCAACCCGGGGCGCTTTTGAAGCGATGATCGCCGGCAAGTTAAATGCGACGGTCGAGTGCAACCCACTATTGGGCCCTGACTTCCTTGAACTCGCCTTGAAAGTAGTGAATGGCGAATCCATCCCCAAGTGGATACCCTCGCAGGAAAGCCAGTTCTTCGCGTCACAAGGCGCAGACCAACTTAAACAAATCCTGGCCACACGCAAGTATTAAGCCGGTAAGTTTGGACTTCCCGCCATCGTTGGGTCGAGCTTCTTTTGAACGGACCAAGAGGCGGCGTCAACCGATGCCGCTTCTTTTTTGATCGGCCTGTTCCGTTCGTGCGCCGGAGGCCCATCGAAAAATATTCCACTGCTAACCAAAGAAATCCCCCTGACAGAGACGACACGTTGTTGCCGGATGAGACAGTAAAGTATAAATCTCAACCCATTCCCCATAAGAATTCATGGACTTCTCCGCGGCTGTACGGTAAATTGTACACTGAAGCATCAGAGCATTTCCATCCGGGAGAAATGCGATCGTTTAACAACCCCATCCAGTCAAAGCTCACAAGGAGAAGTCAATGAAGACCTCGAAAGTTTCGTTCTTTGTCATCGTGTTGGTCATCCTCTCAGTGTTGGCGGGTTGTGCCCAACCTGCTGCGCCCGCGACACCTGCCCAACCCGCTGCGCCTGCGCAACCGGCTACCACCGCGAAGACATACAAAGACATGACGTTGTGCTACCCGCAGCTGGGCGCCGAGAGTGACTGGCGCACGGCGAACACGGCCTCCTTCAAAGAGACAGCCGCCCAGTTGGGTATCAAGCAGTTGGTATTCTCCGATGCCCAGCAAAAGCAGGAAAACCAGATCTCGGCCGTGCGCGCCTGCATTCAGCAAGGCGTGGATGTCATTGCGTTGCCGCCAGTGGTTGAAGACGGCTGGGACGCCGTCCTGACAGAAGCCAAGAACGCCAATATTCCGGTCATTATCGTGGACCGCAGTGTGAGCGCCGACAAATCCTTGTATGCCTCGCACATTGGTTCCGATATGGTGTTGGAAGGCGAGCGCGCGGCCGAAGAGTTCAACAAGATGCTGCCCGATGGCGGCGCTGTGCTGGAACTATCCGGCACTACCGGTTCCGGGGCAGCAGTGGGCCGGGCCAAGGGCTTCCGAAACAAGCTCAATGCCAACATCAAGATTTTGGATACTCAGACCGGCAACTTCACTCGTGCCGAAGCCGTTCCGGTGATGCAGGCCTTCCTCAAGAAATACAAGCCGGGGACGGATTTCCAGGGTATCTTCATTCACAATGACGATATGGGCATTGGCGCCATCGAAGCTTTGAAGGCGGCGGGCGTCAAACCCGGCGATCTCAAGATCGTGTCAGTAGACGGCACACGCGGCGGGTTCCAGGCGATGGTTGACGGCTGGTTCCAGGCC
>JAUQXC010000430.1 GCA_030834825.1 Thermoflexales bacterium | reverse complement strand
TCAACGCGCCGGTCGGCGAATCGAACAAGGCCCCGCCGATTCCGGCCAGCAGGGCGGTCAAGATCAAAGCAGATAGAGCGTCCACCTGTGCCATTCCGGCAAATCCGATCGTGCGCACGATCAGGCCCAGCAGGATCAATTGCTTCGCGCCAAATCGATCGGCCAGCGCGCCGCTGACGATGGTCAGCGTCTGTTGCACGAACTGGCGCAGAGCCAGCACCAGTCCGATGGAGGCGGCGGCCCAGCCTAGTTGGTCTACAAAGTGTACCGATAGCAGCGGCACCACCATGAAAAAACCGGCCCACATCAAAAAGGTCGTCGTCAACAGAACCATAAGCCCGCGGCGGCGCACCGCGCGCGGCAGAGGAGTGAGGGTAGTCGTCGTCAATCAATCTTCCTGAATGGCCAAGGTGTTGCAATTGAACCGCAGAGCGAGATTTCCTGCAAGCGTGGCTGCTACGTGACAGGCGTGTTACCATTAACCAAGCGGGTGTATTTGGGTATTGCACCTCATCCCGCGCGATGCTATAATCGCGCAGCTTTGTTTTTAACCCTGCGCCCGGTGGGGTCCCCGAGCGTTTCAACAGGAGCTGGGATGGCCGCGATTGCAGTCGAATTGAGAGACGTGGTGAAAGAATTTGCCGAGCCGGAAAAGAAAGGTGAGGCCTTTGCCGCTGTTAACCACGTCAACCTTCAAATCAACGACGGCGAATTTTTTTCGCTATTAGGCCCTTCGGGCTGCGGTAAAACCACCTCGCTGCGGATGATCGCGGGATTCGAACTCCCCACCTCCGGCGAGGTTTTTATTCACGGCAAAGCGATGGGTAAAACTCCGCCCTACCAGCGACCGGTCAACACGGTCTTCCAAAGCTACGCGCTGTTCCCCCACCTGACCATCTTCGACAACGTGGCGTTTGGCCTGCAAATGAAGGGCGTCTCCCAGCTCGAGATCAAACCGCGCGTGCAGGAAGCGCTGGCCATGGTCCGCTTGCCGGGCTACGAAAAACGCAAGCCCAAACAGCTGTCCGGCGGTCAACAGCAGCGCGTGGCCCTGGCCCGCGCGTTGGTCAATCGACCGGAAGTGCTGCTGCTGGACGAACCGCTCGGCGCATTGGACTTGAAACTGCGCAAAGAGATGCAGTTGGAATTGAAGACCTTGCAGCGCGAGGTGGGCATCACCTTCATCTACGTGACACACGATCAGGAAGAAGCGTTAACGATGTCGGATCGCATCGCGGTGATGAATCGCGGTAAACTGCTGCAGGTGGGCGATTCGAGCGGCATTTACGAAAGCCCCAACTGTCGTTTCGTCGCAGACTTCATCGGCGATACCAACTTCATCACGGGCAAGGTTCATTCCCGGCACGGCGACACCGTCAGCGTCGAGTTAACGAGCGGCGTGTGGGTGGAAGCCAAATCCGATCAGGCGCTTAACACCGGGCAGTCTGTCACCGTGGCGGTCCGCCCGGAGAAGATGCACATCCGCTCGGGCACGCGGCTGCCCAACTGGTTTGAAGGCCGGGTGACCAACATCGTCTACATCGGCACCGATACCCACTACAGTGTGAGGCTGCCAGGCGACCAACTGGTGCGCGTGCGCGAGCAGAACGACATGCCGGGCTATTCGCGCCCGCTGGCGAATGAAGGCGACAGTGTGTGGGTGGGCTTTGCGGTCGAGTCCGCCCGGGTGCTGGTGGAGTAAGCGTGATGCGTGAGAGCAAATCAGTGCAGGGGACGCTGCTCGCGACACCGGCCATGCTGTGGATGATCGGACTGTTGATCGTGCCGCTCATCTTGATTGTCGTCACCTCCTTCGGGCAGCGCGATCCCGATGGCAATGTCATCTACACTTTCTCGCTTCATAATTACATCCGGCTGGCCGGCATCAAGACAAATTGCGGCGACGGCGCTGCCGTTTGTTTCGATTCACTGTACTTGAGAATCCTGGTGCGCTCAGTCGGGTTGGCCCTGGCGACGACGCTCTTGACCATCGTGCTGGGATATCCGCTGGCCTACTATGTTGCACGCGCCCCCGCTCGCCGCCGGAATATGCTGCTGTTTCTAATCCTCATTCCCTTGTGGACCAACTTTGTGATCCGCGTTTATGCCTGGATTCGCATCCTGCGTGCGTTCGACCTGCTCTATACGCCGCAGGCCGTGCTGGTGGGCATGGTGTATGAATTCATTCCCTTCATGATCCTGCCGATGTACACCTCGTTGGAGAAGATCGATCCGTCGCTGTATGAGGCGGCGGCCGACCTGGGCGCGAACTCGCTGCGGACGTTCTTAAAAGTGACGCTGCCGCTGTCATTGCCGGGCGTGGTGGCCGGGACGTTGCTGGTCTTCGTGCCCGTCATGGGCACCTTCGTTGTCTCCGATATTCTGGGCGGCAAGCAATTTGAACTGGTCGGGAACCTGATTCAGGGCCAGTTCCTGGATGCGCGTGATCCTACCTTCGGTTCGGCGGCCTCGGTGATCTTGATGGGCATGACGCTGATCGTCATGATCATCTACACGCGGAAGTTTGGCTTCGGCGAGGAGGTGGCGATCACATGAGCCGCCGCCGCTCGCCCTGGCTGACGCTGTCGACCATTCTGGTGTACGGTTTTCTTTACCTGCCCATTGTCGTGCTGGTGGTGTTTGCGTTCAACTCCTCGCGGCAGAACGTGGTCTTCGAGGGGATTGTCAATCGTGACGCCTGCGGACCATTTTACTGGTTCTGCCGCGTCTTCCAGAATCAGGACGCGCTGGATGCGTCCGTGAACACCCTGAAGATCGCCCTCACATCCACCGTGTTGTCCACCCTTATCGGCACAATGGCGGCGTTGGCTTTACAGCGGCACACCTTCAAGTTGAAACTGTTCGCCGAGGCCTCGTTGTACATTCCCATTGTAATCCCGGAGATCGTAATGGGCATCGGTATCCTGGTGTTATTCAACACCGTGTTCCGCTTTGTTAACACCACCTTCGATCTGGCTCCGGCTCAACGGCTGGGCCTGGGTCTGGGCACCGTCATCATCTCGCATGTGGCGTTTAGTGTGCCCTTCGTCACCTTGACGGTGCGCACGCGCCTGCATAGCTTCGATCGCGCGGTGGAAGAAGCGGCCGCCGATCTGGGCGCGAATGCCTGGACGACGTTCCGCCGTATCACGCTGCCGCTGATCATGCCTGGCGTGCTGGCCGGAGCGATGCTGGCCTTCACGCTGTCGCTGGACGACTTTATCATCACATTCTTTACCAACGGACCGGGTTCGACGACGCTGCCGATCTATGTGTATGGTTTGCTGCGGCGCACCGTGACTCCGGAGGTCAACGCGCTGTCAACGATGTGGATCCTGGTCGTCTTGGCGGCGCTGGTTGTTTCCAATCGAGTACAGCGGCGGGTGGCGTAAATCCGATCGCGCCACGCGCCCGATCGGATTAGTAATGAGGCGCGTAAGGCCAATATCTCAATCACTTTAAGGAGGAGAAGATGTTGAAATCGAGCAGAATCATTTGGCTGGGGCTGGTGCTGTTGGTTAGCATGAGTATGACGCTGGCGGCTTGCGGAGGCGGCGCTGCGCCTGCAACTCAGACGCCGTCAGCCGCTCAACCCACGCAGGCTCCGGCCGAAAAACCGACGGATATGCCCCAGCCAACTGAAGCGGCCATGGAGCAACCGACAGAAGCGGCTCCCGCCACAGCAGCAGCGCCATCCGGCGCGTTTGTGTCCAAGCCCAGCGGCAAGACGACCTCCAGCGGGTTTGAGTGTCCTGAACCGCAGCCCAAGCTGGACGTGCAGTCCACCGAAGTGAATTTGTTTGTGTGGACCGAGTACATTCCGCAGGACGCGATCGAGTGCTTCGAATTGGTCTACGGCGTGACGGTCAACCGCAAAGAATACTCTTCCAACGAAGAGATGTATGCCACGTTGTCGGCAGGCAGTTCCACCTACGATCTGGTGCAGCCCACCGACTACCTGGTAGGCTTGATGAAGCGGCAGGACCTGCTGCAGAAGCTCGATCATAGCAAGCTGCCCGTGCTGGCGACGTTCGACCCCAACTATTTGAACTTGGAATTCGATCCGAACAACGAGTACACAGTTCCGTATCAGGGCGGCACTGACGCGATTGTCTATAACTCGGATGTCATCCAAGAGGCACCCACCTCATACGCCGATTTGTGGAAGTTCGTGGACGCGGGCAAGCTGTTATCCCTGGATGATTCACGCGCGGTGATCGGGGCCACCTTGTTGACGCTGGGTTACGACGTCAACACCACGGACGAAAAGCAGTTGGCCGAGGCGAAGGCCAAGCTGGCCGAGCTGGCCCAGGGCATCACGTTGTACGACAGCGACAGTCCCAAGAGCGCGCTGATCGCGGGCGATGTCGATCTGGGCATCACGTGGACGGGTGAAGCGTTCCTGGCCGCACAGGAAAACCCGGCGATCAAGTACGTCTATCCCACGGAAGGCGCCATCTTGTGGCAGGACAATTATGCCATGCCCAAAGAGGCGCCGCATCCCGATGCGGCTTACGCCTGGATGAACTACACTCTGCAGCCCGATCTGTTCTTTCTGATGCTGCGTGATTTCCCGTACACCAATCCCAGTCAGGGCGCGCTGGAGTTTGCCAGGGACAGTGCGCTCACGGTGAAAGACGCGGACGGGAATGAGATTGCCGTGGCCGATCTCTACCAGGCTTACACGGAATCGCCCATCACCAACACGCCGCCCGAGGATTTGAAGAAGGGTCATCGCATCGAAGACGTAGGCGCTGCGACGCCATTGTACGATCAGATTTGGACAGAGATCAAGCAGTAAACTGATACAGATCAGCACCCGTCGCCTGGTCAACGGAATACGTCGTGCGCAAAGCGGTCCACCGCTTTCGTGTGGCGTATTCCGTTATGCTTTCCCTTCCACCCGGTTTCAGGCAAAGGAGTCACAACGAAGATGAGCATGAAGAAATTCCGTTGTCGCCGTGGGTCGCTCGGTTTGATGACCGCCGTTGTGCTGGCGCTGTTCCTGGCGGCCTGCGGTATGCCCCCGGCCACGCCCAACCCGATCGAAGCGACAGTCTCTGCGCCCGCTGAAGAACCGACCGGGCTGCCGCAGTCCGGCACACCTGCTGCAGAAGCGCCGTTTGTTTCTCGGCCCAGCGGCCAGCAAACTGCGTCAGGCTTTGGCTGCCCCGCGCCCCAACCCAAATTGCCCGTCACATCGACGGAACTCAACCTTTTCGTGTGGTCCGAGTACATCCCGCAGGACATGCTCGACTGTTTCGAACTGGTCTACGGGATGACGATCAACCGGTCGGAATACTCATCCAACGAAGAGATGTACGCCAAGCTGGCACAGGGCAGTTCGCAGTTCGATCTGGCGCAGCCCAGCGATTACATCATCGCTGTGATGGTACGCACCGGCCTTCTGGATCAGCTCGATAAAAGCCGGCTGCCGAACTTGAAGAACCTGGCCCCGGCGCTCGCTCACGTTCCCGGTGATCCCAACGGCCAGTACATCGTGCCCTATCAGGCGGGCACTGAATCGCTGGTGTACAATGCCGACACGATCAAGACTCCACCGCAGTCGTGGAAAGATTTGTGGAACGCCGAATATGCCGATCGCATGGTGTTTGTGGACGATCCGCGCTACGTGATCGGTGCAGTGCTACTGACGGAAGGCAAAGATCCTAACACGACGAATCCAGCTGATTTGGCTGCCATCAAGCCAAAGTTGGCCGAACTGATCGCCAACGTCAGGTTGTTTGATAGCGACAGTCCCAAGAGCGCGCTCATTGCGGGAGACGTCGACCTGGGCTATGTGTACAATGGCGAGGCGTTCCTGGCAGCGCAGGAGAATCCGGCTTTCACGTATGTGTATCCTACGGAGGGTACATTCTTATGGCAGGATGGTTTTGGCCTGGTGCAAGAAGCGCCGCACCCCGACGCGGCATATGCCTGGCTGAATTACATGCTGCAGCCTGACGTCTTCTGGTTGATGCTGCGCGACTTCCCGTATACCAATCCCAATCAGGCCGCGCTGGAGTATGCCAGGAATGCGACGTTCAAGGTGAAGGATGCCGATGGCAACGAGGTCAGCCCGGCAGAGTTGTATGAAGCCTACATGAAGTCCAACATCACCAATCCGCCGGCGGAGATCTGGCAAAACGGTATCAACATCAAGGATGTGGGCGATGCGCTGCCGTTGTACGATAGTTTGTGGACCGAAGTGAAGAGCGGAAATTAGCGGCTGGCCGTTGGCGGCTGGTTGCTGGCCGGACGTGGACTTACGTGTTGATGAATTTTCACACTGTCAAGGAGCTGGCTTATGCCTGGCATAGATCACATCGGAACAGTTTGGGGCCGCGCGTTCAACGTCATGGTCGATCGCGGCGAGGGGGTTTATCTGATCGATACGGCAGGCCGCCGCTATCTCGACTTCACGTGCGGTATTGGCGTGACGAGCACCGGGCACGCGCATCCTAAAGTGGCCCACGCCATCGCCGATCAGGCGACGCAGCTGATTCACGGTCAGGCCAACCTGGTCTATCACCGGCCGATGATGGACCTCATCGACGAACTAAGCTCGATCATGGCCTGGCCGGCCTTGAGTGAGTATTTCTTCAGCAACAGCGGCGCAGAGATCGTGGAGGCCGCCGTGAAGCTAGCCAAACATGCCACGCAGCGGCAGAACGTCATCGTGTTCAACGGCTCATTCCACGGACGCACGCATCTAACGATGGCGATGACGACGAGCAAGACGATCTATAAGATCGGGTATCAGCCGTTGGTCGCCGGCATCTTTGTGACGCCGTATCCTTATGCTTATCAGTTGAAGATGACTGAAGCGGAAACAACCGCTTATTGTCTGCGCGAGTTGAAACGCCTGCTCAAGAGTCAGACCGCGCCCGAGGAGACGGCGTGCATCGTGGTGGAACCGGTGCTGGGGGAGGGTGGTTACGTGGTGCCACCGGTCGAGTTCATGAGGGAACTGCGCGTACTCTGCGATCAATCTGGTGTTCTCCTGGTGGCCGACGAAGTACAGAGCGGCGTCGGGCGGACCGGTAAGTGGTTTGCCTCGGAGCACTTCGACGTGGAGCCGGATGTGTTGATCACGGCGAAGGGCCTGGCGTCGGGGATGCCGCTGAGCGCGCTGGTGACGCGCCAGGATTTGATGCTGAAGTGGATCGCCGGCTCGCATGGCGGGACGTATGGCGGCAATGCGGTGGCCTGTGCGGCGGCGGTCGCGACACTGCGCGTGATCAAAGAAGAGTATCTGTTGGACAACGTGAATGCTCGCAGCGAACAGTTGCTTGCCGGCCTGCGGAGGCTGCAGCAGGATTTCTCCGTCATCGGCGACGTGCGCGGCAAAGGCTTGATGGTGGCGACCGAGTTCACGCGCAACGGCGAGCCGGACACGACCACTTCGAAGGCCGTGGTAAAAGCCGCGTTCGATCGCGGCTTGATGCTGCTGACGTGCGGCACGTACGACAACGTCATTCGCTGGATTCCGCCGTTGGTGGTGAATGAGCAAGAGCTGGATGAGGCGCTGAAGATCTTTGCGGCGGCGCTGGATGCGGTGGCTGGGTAGAATTTTTGGACACGGATCGGACGGCAGCCACAGGCGGCACTCGGGAACCGGCGTGCGCCGATTCGTCGTTCATGATCGGCGCGGTAAAGCCTGCTTGACCGAAGTGGATCGACAAGGTACAATCCATGCCGCCATGGAGACCAAGAAGTGCACTCGTTGTGGCAAAGTGAAGCCGCTGACAGAGTTTTCATGGAAAGAGCAAAGTAAGCATCGGCGTCACTCTTATTGCAAGGATTGTTTTCGAGAGATTTCCCGGTTACAGTATCAACATAAGCATGCCTATTACTGCAACAAAGCGGCGCAGCGCAGAAAACAACAAATCAAACAACTGCGTCAAACACTGTACGATTATCTCAAAAGTCATCCGTGCGTAGATTGTGGAGAAAACGATCCAACGTGTTTGGAATTTGATCAAGTGACAGGCTCTAAGCATAGCAACATTTCGCGGATGGTGAGTAGCGCTTCTTCACTAACAATGCTGTACGATGAAATTAACAAGTGTGAAGTACGGTGCGCAAATTGTCATCGAAGAAAAACGGCAAGAGAACAGGGTTGGTATAAGGATCTGAAGTGATTCGGGGCGTAGCAGAGCCGTAGGAAGTAGTGCACTTTCAAAAATTCATGAAGTAATTTCGGGGCGTAGCGCAGCCGTATGGGAGTAGCGCATGCCTTTGAAGATTACAGTAATTTCGGGGCGTAGCGCAGTCCGGTAGCGCACTCGCTTTGGGAGCGAGGGGTCGCCGGTTCAAGTCCGGCCGCCCCGACAGAAAAGCCGCTCGTGAATTCAGATTCACGGGCGGTTTTGTTTACTCGTCGCGCTAGCAAAATGGGATCTGAATTGTTGTCCGAATTCTTTGTTCGGCTTATCTGGGCGAAGTTTGTTGTAACTGGCAAAGAATGCTATAAAGGGGCTGCACACACAGGAAAGCGACAAGCGCATGGGGTCAGGCAGTTGATCTTCTCATATTCATTCATTTTCAGGAGGTTGCATGAAGGCAATTTGTTGTCGGTTGATCGTAGCCGTGGGAAGTGCAGCGATTCTTGTGCTGTTGCTGGTCAGCAACCTGATGGCCGCCCCATCAATTGAGCGGTTAGTCCGCCTGACGCGAGGGACACGGCAGAGCCTTCAACCCAGCCTAAGTAATGAGGGCAACCGCGTGGCCTTTGAGAGCGACTCTGATCTTCTCGGTCAAGGGATCGTGGACGACCAATTCGAGGTTTGGCTCTATGATCGAAAGGCCCTGACAGTGACGCGCGTTACGACGGCCAGCGGCAGTGGTAGTCGATACAGCCATAACTCCAGCTTGAGCGGAGACGGCACGAAGATTGCCTTTCAGAGTGATTCCAATTTCCCCGGCTATACCGTTCCCGAAGGCCAGGATGAAATCTGGCTGTACAATATTGCTAATCTGACTTACACGCGAGTGACCACAGGTAGTCCCGTTAACCGGCAAAGCCAGAATCCCAGTCTGAACGACGCCGGCACGGTGCTTGCCTTTGCTAGTACTTCCGCGCTCCAGGGCGTGACAATTCCTGTCGGCCAATTTGAAATCTGGTTGTATGATATTCAGTCGGCCACATACACTCGTATCACGACCGGTACAACCGCCGGATTGGGGCCCAGCAACAATCCCAGCCTGAGCGGCGATGGCACCCGGATCGCCTTTGAGAGCCGTACGAACTTGCTCGGCGTGCCGGATGCGCCCGTCACCCGGCCAGAAATCTGGCTGTATGATACTCAGACGCTGACCTTTACCCGGATTACGACGGCTAGTGGCACCGATCGTGAGAGCCGGAATCCCGCCATCAGTCGCGATGGCACCAAAATCGTCTTTGAGAGTGACTCGAACCTCGCGAGCCAGGTTATCACGAATGACTATCATGAAATCTGGCTGTACGATATTGTTGCCGTGACGTATACGCGCGTCACGACGGCGACCGGCTATGGCTACCGCGAGAGCAGGGAACCCAGCCTGGATGGAACGGGAAGCAAAGTGGCCTTTTCCAGCAGTTCCGACTTGCTCCACGAAGACCTGGATCCGGGCGCCTACGAAATCTGGCTTTACGATGTTCCCACCAGACAGTTGACGCGTCTGACCCAGGCTTCTGATACGAGCCGCGATAGCGGAACGCCCAGCATAGCGGCGAGTGGTCGGCTGGTCGCCTTTCGCAGTGACTCCGATTTCTTGAGTCAAGGTATTATTTCTGGACAGGATGAAATCTGGTTGTACGATGGCCGGGAGCGAACGTATCTCCCATTGGTGTTAAAGTAGCGGGGTCTGCTGTTCGTTGAGCGCGGGACGAAAGGTCCTCTGCAGTTTGCCAAAAATTGTGTAGATTCCCCGCAGTTGAACTGCGGGCTAACGATTTTACACACAATCCCGTATACCATCAGGTCCTCTGATGGGCGCTGATCAAAGTCCAGCGCCTGGATGAAAAAGGCCATGTAAGTTAGGTGTGGGCATCACAAAGTAAATTCATTCCTGGAGATCGAGTTTCTCTCTGGAGAGTGACGCTCGATGGTTGGGAAGTGATCCGGATCCCAACGCAAGGAGCGAGAATGAATCGTAAATTGACGAACAAGCTCAAAGTCTACCTGGAAGTGGGAGACCGCCGTACATTTGCAGCAGCGCTCGATTGGCCGGGCTGGTGCCGCGTGGGTCGGGATGAAGCCGGCGCGCTCCAGGCTCTCTTTGAGTATGGTCCGCGCTATGCGCGCGTTCTGCGCCCGGCGCGGTTGGGCTTTCAACCGCCCAACGATGTCTCGGCTTTCGTCGTCGTGGACCATTTGAAAGGTAATGCGACCACGGACTTCGGCGCGCCTGATATGGCCCCGGCTGGCGATGCACAACCGCTGGATGATGCTGAGCTGCATCGCCTGCAGGCGATATTGAAAGCGTGCTGGCGAGCGTTTGATGCGGCGGTTGAGCTGGCCGAAGGCAAGACCTTGCGCACAGGTCCGCGGGGTGGCGGGCGAACTCTCGCCGGAGTCGCTGAGCACGTGCTTGGGGCTGAGAAGGGTTATCTCTCGCAGCTAGGCGGAAAGGTGTCGCAGTCTGAGTCCCTGGAGCGAACCCGCCAGGCCATTCTGAAAACCTTGAAGGCCTCGGCCCGAGGCGAGATCGCCCCATACGGGCCGCGTGGTGGTAAACGCTGGTCACCACGCTACTTTGTTCGCCGGGAGGCCTGGCATGTCCTCGATCACATTTGGGAGATAGAAGATCGGATGAAAGGTCCTAACGAATAAGTAGAGTTTATTTCAAAACCATAGATCGCGCATCCCCATGCGTGATTGAACAGGCATAAGGATGCCTGTTCTACAGTTCTGAAATATCTGGTATTGGTTGACAACAGCATTAGCCGGCTGGATAAAGAAACCGGGTTTCTCCATTCTCGAATGCGTTTCCACTCTGATCGGAGGAATCCGATTTCCTTGAGAGATTTCGGTAACTAATGTGCTGTACTGTCTTCGATGCTCTTGTTATACAGATGTACAGCTGTATATCCACCTGCCAAGATGTAGATAATGGTGGGAATGCCCAGATAGGGGAAATATAAGCCGCGGAAGTCGTTTGCGATCACTTCGCTGCGGTTAAGCGGAAGCATTAGCAGACCTTGTAATATAAGCATCAGGCTAAAGCATACGAATATTCCCATTATTGCGACAGTCTTTCGAGTCAGCTTATACCTAAACGTTTCGATGATCTGCACAAGGATCCAACTTGTGATTGCTCCTAAAATAATGGCGGGAGCAATACCGGCAAACCATCCAACTGAAAGATTCGCGCGGATTAAGTCGCCAACCGTTTCCCAGCGCTCTGAAATAGGTTCTCTGGTCCGGGTGGTGAAATAATGCAAAGATTGCAGGGATGTAAGCAGGATTAGATAGAGTGTTGATAACACAAGTCCTAGCTTTGCCCCGAATCTAAGCCCCACTGCTTCTAAAGAAGGCTTCCTCTTGTCAGCTTCCATACTATCAGACTTTTTGCATATTACAGCCTTTGCATGATTTACTAACCTTTTTCGGCAGTCTGTCACACGAAATCCGCCTGTTTTCAAGGCGTTTCGCACGTTGTCATGACATGCGCGAGTTTAGCTAATCGTGCAATGCTCAGTAGATCACCGTGAAAACTGAATTGTATCCTCTCCCAAAATTATTCGTTGAATTCTGGGAGAGGAGCAAAGGACAATTTACTTCTGCGCAAACGTATCGATCATCAACTTCGGATCGCCCAGGGGATAGAGGACCGGGCAAGTACAACCGTGCTTGCGATACTCCTCCACTTTGGCACGCACTTCATCGGGTGTGCCGCTGGCCGTGATGCGTTCCACCAGATCGTCGGGCACGAACTTCTTGGCTTGGGCGATCTGTTCCTTGGTGGCGGGCCAACCCAGAATCGATTGAATCTGCTTCACCACGTCTTCACTCACACCGCTCGCCTTGGCGATGTGCGGCTGCTGCGCCAGGTACTGCGTCAATAGCCCGCGCGCGCCGTCGAGCGCCTTCGCGTGATCGGTGTCCACCGAGCACACCACCAACTGTGGCCGATCGATGTCCAGCCAGTTGCGGCCCGCTTTCTTGGCGCCTTCTTCCAATAGGCGTAGTGCATTATCGTTGTATTCCGGGGGTACGCAGTAGTTGAGCAGTGCGCCGTCGGCGATCTCGCCCGTCATGCGCATCATCTCATCGCCCGTTGCGCCGAGGTAAATGGGCACATGGCGCGGCTCGCGGCGGCCATGCACTACGTCGAGTTCGATCCCTTTCACGTGATGGAATTCACCCTCGAACGTCACGTTCTCCAGGCGCAGCAAGCGCCGCATCACCTCGATCGTTTCGCGCATGGCTTTTAGCGGTTTCTTGCGCTCAATGCCGACATTGCGCGCCAGCGGATCCCACCACGCGCCGATGCCGCAGATGATGCGATCGGGCGCCAGGTCGTCCAGCGTCAGATACGTCGCCGCCAGCAAGCCGATGTTGCGCGTCCAGTTGTTGATCACGCCGGAGCCGATCTTGATCCGATCGGTTACGGCGGCGAAGGCGGCCATGGGCACGATGGCATCGCGCACCAGGCGCGATTCGGCCTGCCAGACGGCCTCAAAGCCGCGCGCTTCGGCATACTGCGCCAACTCCATCCCTTCGCGGATGGGATGGGCGTCTTGCAAGTAAAGAGCAACTCGTTCAGGCATGGGGGTCTCCTTGGTGTGGTTAGCAATCAGCCGTCAGCCATCGGCCATCAGCGGTCGACAATCAGTGTTTAGAATCAGTGTTCACTTTTGATTTTCGTGATAAGTGAAGCCAACATACGTTTGACCTCGATGACAGCTGTTGACAGGCGCTCATGGTCGGCTGAGGCCAGATATCCTAAATCATGTGCGAGGATTAGTTGGTATTCCAGTTCGCTAGCTGAGCCCATTGCTATTTGAAGAAAGCGGCGGAAGTCGTCGTCGCTGCCACGACCGCAGCCTTCGGCGATATTAGTCGGGATGGAGGCTGCCGAACGGCGCATTTGGCTTGTTAAGCCATATCGTTCTTCTGAAGGGAATGCGGCAGTTGTGTGATAGATTGCCAGTGTCAAGTGATGCGCTTTTTCCCAGATCTTCAATTCCCTGAAATCCTTCATATTGACAGTCCGTAGCGCTGAAAGTTGAACACTGAGTGCTGAGTGCTGAACGCTATGCGCTCTTCGCTATCTTATTCTGAAAATACCTGTGCGTCAAGCACGGCGCGATACCACGCCAGATCATCCGGCACGTCGATATCGAAGGCCGTTGTCGGCGATCGATATTCATGGACGATCAGACCGTGTGCGATCGCCTGCGTACGATGCGCGTTGAAGGATGCTGCGCCGTAAGCAAAGTGGACGGCGTCTGGCGGGCGCGCGAGCAGAACGTTAGTGCCGTCTTCATGTCGATCGGGGGCAATGACGAGGCAGCGCTCTTCCGCCGCCCGATCGAGCAGCGCGTCGAGATCGGCCGCTGTAATCAGCGGCAGATCGACCGGGATGACGATCACCGATCGGGCGAGGTGCTGTGCCGCCCAGTGTGCCGCCTGTGTAAGGGCGGGATTCAATCCCGAATCGGATTCCATCAAGGTGATGGCGTTGCGCTGCCGGGCCAGTTCCAGGATTGTCAGATCGCGGCTCACGACGATCGCGCCGTCGATGCGCGGCACCTGGGCGATCACATCCAACGTGCGTGAAAAGATCGATCGCACCAGCGCAGCGCGCGTCGGCGCTTTCAGCGCGCGGGCCAGGCGGCTTTTGGCGCGCGCCAGCGGCTTGACGGGGAGAATGGCGTAGGTCTTGAAGGATGAAGACTGAGGGACGAAGGCTGAATTACCCATTACGCATCACGTTTTACGAATTCTACCACTTCCGCGGCCAGTCGTTTCCGATCTTCCACTGACTGCATGATGGTGTCTGTCACCAACGTTTGCATACCCAAAGCTTGTATCCAGCCTTCCTGATCGGCGTCGATGCGATCGAGCACGAAGTGGGTAACAAGGCCGTGATAGTGCTGCGCTACTGCATAAGCTGACGGTTCCCAGCCCAACTCCGCAAACATCTTGGCCGCCGGGCCTTTGAGCGCCTGCCCGCCGACGATGGGCGACACGGCGGCGATTGGCCGACCCCCTCCCTTACACCCTCCCCCGTCGTGACTGGGGAGGGTGGGGGTGGGGGTTACTTTCAATATCGGATCCACACTCACGAACGGGTTCGACGGCGCAATGATGATCGCATCGGCCTGTTGCAGGGCCGTGATGACTTGCGGCGTGGCTCGCGCCGTTTCAACGCCATCAAAATGAATGTGCCTGATCACCGGCTGCCAGCGTTGCTGCACGAAGTAATCCTGGAATTCCAATGTGCCCTGATCGGTCTCAACCATTGTCCGAAAGCGATCGTCCGTCATCGGCAGGAGCGTAGCCTGAATTCCCAAGGCTTGAGTGATCGCCTGCGTCGCTTCGGTTAGCGTCTTGCCCTGGCGCAGCAGCGACGTGCGATACACGTGTGTCGCCAGATCGCGATCGCCGATGTTAAACCAGGCCTCGGCACCCAGCCGCCGCAGCGCGCCGAGCGCTTCAAACGTGTCACCGGCTACGCCCCAACCTGTCTGCGAATTCGCCAATCCACCGAGCGTATAGGTGACCGTATCCAGATCCGGCGAGACGTGCAGGCCGTGCCACTCAAAATCATCGCCCGTGTTGACGATGATGGTGAGACCCCCAACCCTTCCCCCGTCACGGAAAGATGTGACAGGGGAAGGGAGTTCTCCCTCCCCTGTCCGCATTTTGGGCGGACGGGAGACCCCCTGAAGGGGGGAGGGGGCCAGCATCAATCCTTGCGCTAACTTTGCACCGCCGACACCGCCGGCTAACGCCACAATATTCATCATTCTCCCCAAACGAACCACAACGCCCTGTCCGACGCGGAGCGTCGGGGGCGCGCTGGGCGAGGCACAAAGAGCACAAAAAAGATCTATATCCTTCGCGTCCTTTGCGTCTTCGCGGTTATCTCCAAACCGTTATCTCTCGGAAATCAACGCGGCTTCTGGACTTACCCACATTTGCCGGATAACCGAGGGTGATCAACGCCTGTGCTTCCCAATCGTCCGGCAAGTGCAGCACCTGGCGTACCACGTCAGGACAGAACAACGGTGCGCACATCCAACATGCACCCAGGCCTAACTCGTGCGCGGCCAGCAGCAGATTCTGAATCGAGGCGCCCACACTCTGCACGGCCATCGTTCGTTCGAGCGAGTTGCGCCGCTCGTCGGGATAGTGATCCAAATCGATCGGCGACAAGCACGCCACAATGATTACCGGAGCCGAGATGATCCGTTCGCGCGATCGATTCACGTCCCGCTCGATCGCCTCAGCTGGATCGCCATCGCGTGCTCGATCAGACCACAGGCGTTCGCCCATCCGATCGGCCAACTGATCTTTGGCGTCCTGCGTCGTGATCACAGCGAAGCGCCACGGCTGGCGATTGTGCGACGAAGGCGCCCAGGTCGCCGCTTCGAGGAGCTGATCGATCAGATCGGGCAGTACCGGTTGATCGGCGTAACCCCGGATCGAGCGGCGGGTGCGGATAAGGTTAAGGGCATTCATGATGGGTGCTCTTCAGTTAATCGATCCATTCAACGTTTGTCCCGCTCTAAAAAGCAAATGATCCCAGCGTATAGCCCCTGCACAGCTTGCTCAGGTTGATCGAGTAAGATGGCACGATCGGTGCTAATGAAGCCCAACTCAATAATGGCCGCCGGCGTCTCAGGTGCTAATCGATCAAAGGCATAGTAATGAGTCATCGCAGGCGTAACGCCAAAGGGTTGAGGTTCCAAATGTGTGGCCTCGTGATAATGTCCTTGCAGGCAGTCGCGCAACGCGCGAGTGGTAATAGAGTCAGCTATCTTGCGGCTGGCGATTTTAAAACCGCTCGCGCCGCGAATGCAGGAATCAGCGTGCAAGGCGACGAAAACCGCTGCCTGATAATTATCCAAACGAGCGTCGAATTCATCAAGTAGATCGACCTGATAGCCAGCTTCTCGCAATTTTTTCTGCAGCCGAGCGGCAATGTCCGTCGTGATGGTGACTTCTTCCACGCCATCGGAGCAGGTAGCGCCGCGGCCCGCTCCCTGATGACCCGCTAATAGGCCAATAACATTCATGGTATCAAGTGGTGTCACGCGTGGTGCGCTTGGGCTGCTTGTGGGTAGCGTCAAGGAAGAGTCACACCCCGTCAGTGACAACATCAGTAGCATACTTAAAAAAAACACCCCTAGGGCACATCGAAGCGACATGGCGAATATACCCACTCGTCGGGTCGGGCTAGCACGTCTTGAATAATCTGGATATTGGCCTGGGCCGTTCGGGCGACATGACCTTCGGGGTACTTATCTAAGATGATTTGGTAATCGGCCTGGGCCTTTTGAAACATCGCGCGCCAGGCGGTGCTGCCAGACTGTTCTTTGTCGGCCAATTCGCATTCTAGGTAAGCGACCCAATTAAGAGCATTGTTCGCCAGGCGATGCTCCGGATAAGTCTGTGCTAAAACACGAAATTGCTTGATGGCGGGTTCCGGTTCAATCGGCTCGTCTTCAATATACACCAGAGCGGTCTCGGCGAGTGCGGTATCAAAGTATATACTGTTGGGGTATTTGTGCACGAATGTCATGAACGTTTCTACAGCTTTTTGCCGCAGGGTTTTGACATCATAACCGGTTGGAGCATCGAAGGGCAGGAAGCTGCTCGAACTGCCGAGCGTGGCATAGGCCTGACCTAAGGCAAACAGTGCTTCTTCGGCACGCGGCGTGTCGGGATATTGCTTCAGGTATTTTTGCAGCAGTGCGACAGCGCGGAGGTGATCGTTGCGCTGTAAATAGTAGGACCACGGCGCGCCGCGCCCGGCCACAGCATAACGGCGGTTTCTACGCCATAGCTCATTGTAGAAGACGGGCTGATCTTGGAGCAGATACAGCGCCAGATTCAGTGTAGCGTCTGGATCTGGGTCGTTCAACGCTGCTTGGATCAGCGCGATCTTGTCGAGATTGTCCTGGCTCAACTGCTGTAGCTTGGTTCCAGCAGGCGACGCTTGTGCCAAGGCACGAAAGATCGTTTTTGCCTCAGCATAGCGATCTTCAGCCAATAAGTTGGCGGCCAGCGAGAAACGCAGCAGAGTGGGCGCGGGTGCGGTGGGATGTTGTGTGATGAAACTTTGGACGTCGGCAGCGTTCATCTTGACATCAAGCAGATACAGGATGTCTTTCTGGAAAGGCGTCGTATACCCTTCTGTCTCATCCGGTTTTCCGGCGGGATAAGGGGCTTGCAGAAAGTAGAGCAAAGCCGCCGCTAGATCGCCTTGTTCTTCCAGGATACGCCCCACACGTTGAGTACTTTTCAGCGTGTGGGTATGTTCAGGGAACCGATCGATAAAGGCTTGATAGGCCAGGCGAGCCTGATCGAGATTCCCGCTTTCATCGGCGTGTATGGCACGACCATAGTAGGCCCGATCGAGCCAGCTGCTTTCCGGGTACTGCTGTATCAGTCGATCGTAATCGCCTAATGCCAGCAAGGCCAGGTCGGCATAAGCCTCGTGCGGATATTGTTCAGCCAGGTGTTGCAGCGCAGCGCGTGTTTGTGGATCAGGATCGGCTTGTTCAAAAGCGTATAGCTCAGTGGCGACGAGATAGAGCTTGGGCGAAATGGTCAGCCAGTGGTGAGACGCTTCGGCCACGCCCTCGCAAGCGGTGATGCGATCCAGGCGTTGAATGGCCTCATCCAGGCTGGCACTGGTCTGCCCTAATTCATAAATGGCCCAATGCAGCGTAATCATGTTGGGTTGCCAATAACGTTGTGCCGGTGAAGCTTGCCGCGCATAGTCGCAGGCCGCGACTACACTGGCCTCGTAATCGTTTTGATGGTAGCGAGCGCCGCTGAACCAACCGTTGGCCTCCACTCGGACAGATTGATCTTCCGCTGTCTGCCGGAGGCGTTCGAACTTTTCAACCGAAAGCGCATAATCTCCGGCGCGGAAAAGATCGATGGCGTTTTGATACACTGCTTGTTCACTCGCCACCACCTGGGCCTGAATGCTGGCGGGTTGGGCCAGCTGCACCGCTGTCGCAATCAAGATGGTGGGAATCGCCACAGCCGCACCGCGCGGAGACAACCAATGTCGCTGGGCGCAGAAGAGCGTTAAGATGAGCAAAATCCCCAACAGAAGCCAAGCGATGTTGCCCATCACTGGTTGTGCCCAGAAGGACCAATCCAAGGCCGGTCCGGACGCGACACTCTCGCTACCAAGTTGTTGCAATCTCAGGTGCAGCTCGCCTTGGTAGTGCAAGATCGTTACGCTAATGAGGAGAACCACCGGCACCAAGAGTAAAGCGTTCAAGCGATGGCTGCGGCGATCGGATGAGGAAGAATTCTGTGCCATGATCGCTCCGTGATTTGAAAAAGATGAACCCTTGCCAACGGCCAATTCAGCCCGGCGGACTCTCGTCCGCCTTGAGCCTGCCCAACAGTTTTGTCGTATGCCAGCCGCTAGCCGCCAGCAGCCAATAACCAGCTACCACCCACCTGCCACCAGTTTCCCATCAATCATCGTCGCGAGCACTTGCGTCCCGGCAATCTCCATCGGATCGCTCGAGAAGATGTCGCGATCGAGGACGATGAGGTCCGCCAGCTTGCCGGGCGCGAGCGATCCCTTGCGGGTTTCTTCGTAAGACGCGTAAGCTGCGCCCAGCGTGAAGCCATGGACGGCTTGTTCGACGCTGAGGCGTTGTTCAGGGTACCAGCCGTCAGGCTGAGGTGATCCATCCGTGCGGCGGCGCGTGACGGCGGCGTGAATGCCCAGGAACGGATTGAATGACTCGACGGGTGAATCGGACCCAAAGGCCAGCCTCGCGGCCGCGTTGAGTTGTGTGCGCCACGCATAAGCGCCCGCGCTGCGTTTGCCCCAAAACTTGTCGGCGATAAGCATGTCGCTCGTCGCGTGAATGGGCTGCATCGACGCGATGACGTTCAGCTGCGCCAGGCGCTTGAAGTCGTCGGGGTGCAGCAACTGCACATGCTCGATGCGATGACGCAGGCGCGCGTTGCCTTCTTGCTGACGCACCATGGCGAACACATCCAGCACGTCATGATTCGCTTTATCACCGATGGCGTGGATGGTGGACGATAGGCCTGCCGCGCTGGCCCGGCGCACGTTCTCGAACATCTCTTCTTTGTCCAGCGTGCTCATGCCACGAATGGCGGTTGTGCCTTCATAGGGTTCGATCATCAGCGCGGTCTGCGGACCGAGTGCGCCGTCGGCGAAGGACTTGACGCTGTTGAGGCGCAGCCAGTCGTCGCCAAAGCCCGATCGAATTCCTAGAGCGATGGCGTGTTCTTGCAGCGCAATCGGGATCGTCTTGCTCACGCGGAAGTTGAGTTCGCCGTTCTCTTTGAGAATCTGCCACGCTTGCAGCGCGCGGGCGCCATCGAAGTCGTGCACGCCTGTCAACCCAACGCGCTGAAACAAGGGCAGGGCGTCGCGTAAGGCGTCGGCCAATTGTGACGCGGTGGGTTCAGGAATGATCTTGCCGACCAGCGCCATGGCGTCTTCGAAGAAGATACCCGTTGGCTCGCCCCCGGCGCCCGCCGCCGTCTCACGCACGATCTCGCCATTGGGTGGATTGGGTGTGTTTGCGGTGATGCCTGCCAGCTTCAGCGCCAGTGAATTCGCCCACGCGGCATGTCCGCTCTTGGCGGTGAGATAGACCGGATGCTCCGGCGCAACGCGATCGAGATCGGCCTTCGCAGGAAACGCTCCACCCCAGATATTTTGATTCCAGCCGTGCCCACGAATCCATTGACCGGGCGGTGTGATCTTCGTGCGTTCTTCCACGCGACGCAGCAATTCGTCCAGCGTCGGTGCTTCGGCGTCGACGTTCTTCATGCCAAGCGCCGTCCATTCGGCGTGCAGATGCGCATCGATCAGGCCGGGGATGACGCAGCGATCGTGTAGATCGATCACGGCTGCGTTGGGCAGCAGCGAGCGCATGGCGTCAGCGCTGCCCAGCGCCAGGAGCTGGTTATCGCGGATCGCAACCGATCGGGCGGCAGGTTGTATGGCATCCAGGGTATGAATGCGGGCGTTGATGAGAATAAGTTCGGACATGGGTATCTCTCAGGGGTGTGGATTGATGGTGAGGGTCTGGATGCTTTGTTCGATGATGGGCAACATCTTTTCGAATTCGTTATGGGAAATGGAAAAACTTATCACGTACATACGTGTCTTGTATCTAATGGCGTAGGTAATCTCTCGCGCGCCCTTTTCTCCCCACTCGATAATCATGCGCCCGGCTGGATTCCCATCGACTTTGAGTTCTTCTTTTACTTTCACTGTGAATGGAAATGCCAGGTCTGTTCTCGTTCGAGATTCTAAATGCGTCAGGGGGTGCAGAGCCTCCGGCACTGTCTCACTGATGATAGTTAGCGTTGAGGACGAGTCTGATTCGCTCGACTCCGTGTTGACTGCAAATAAGAGTATCAAATTGGTGGAAGTCCGCTCAAGTGCGTCTATCAACCCGATGGATATTTGATTGGACGGATTGAGCCGTTGGCGAATGTCTTTACGATTGCTCTCAGAAAAATCGCCACCTACAAAAGTGTCCGGCAGAGATATGGAAACACCTTTGCCCGTTACACGATGCCAACCTGATATAAGAGTAGCTGTCGGCTCGAGTAGACGCGTGGCTGTCGGGCGAGTGGATGATTGCCCGCAACCCACTAGCGTTACAAAAGCGAGGCTGACCAAGGCAATAGCGAAACCAGGTTTCATGTTGAAAGTTTCTGAAAATACGTTGGTGCAGAGCCAGATAGCGTACTGCGTTCTTCCACATATCTTCGCGCCAGCGGTTGATGAGGCGCGAGGTCGAGCCATTCATCGATCGGCCCCAATATTTTATCGACGAAATCAAACCACGGCAAATGCCGATCGATCACATGATCTTGCACGTCAACCGTCTCGCCGATGATGCAATTGACCAGCGTGTGATCGGCGCTTCGGCGTTCGCGCTGTTCGGTAGTTAATTCGACCCACTCCGGCGTGAGCTGATCGACCAGCGTCGGCGCTTCGGCGTCGACGTTCTTCAAGCCGAAAGCCGTCCATTCGGCGTGCAGGTGCGCATCGCTCAGGTCGGGGATGACGCAGCGATCGTGTAGATCGATCACGGCTGCGTTGGGCAGCAGCGAGCGCATGGCGTCAGCAGTGCCCAGCGCCAGAATCTGGTTGTCGCGGATGGCGATCGATCGGGCTGTAGGCTGAGTCGCATTCAGAGTATGGATACGGGCGTTGGTGAGAATGAGATCGGACATAGGCCTCTCTCAGGGTGATGGACTTGGGGTGAAGGTCTGGATACTTTGCTCGAAGACGGGCAACACATCTTGCAAGCGATCTGTGGCTGCCGTATAAATCACCGAATAAATCCGGTTGCCGGCTTGCAGGATGCAGACGACCTGGGTCAGCCCGGCTTCTGGCACGTCGATGAGGGCGCGTAGTCCAGAGTGTGGACCGATCACCACCTTCTCAGCGGGTCCCAATTGGGCTTGCTTTGAAGCCGATCGGGCATAGCTGTCGAGTAAGGCCTTGAGATCCATAGGCTCGTTGGTCCCCGGTAACACGCTAATCAGCACATGGACTGGAGGGTCTGAAGTGAGTGTCGTGCTATCGACCAGCCACAAACGATACATGTCCGGGTTGCTTTGTGCAGCCTCTGCCAGAGTGGCCTGCGGCCCTCCTTCAGCTTTGATCACTTTGACGTAGTCCGTATAGGTGTCAGGCAGGCTCAGGGATACGCCGTTGCCCGCAAAGTGTTTCCAGCGTGCGGCCAGGGTGGGTACGACGGATGTGATAACGGTCGCCGTCGGAGTGACAGGTGTTGCCGCCGAACCGCAGGCCGTCAGCCAGCTCAAGGCGATGAGCGCTAACCACGAGATCGCAGAAAGTTTTAGTCCAGACATGATCAGCTCCGGGTGTAGAAAATTTCATTCTTGAATGGAATCAGCGCCAGGATCATGGCATGCTCATACAACTGCAAGCGATCGATCACGTTAGCGGTCAGTAGACCTACCGCGCCGCCCTCCTGTTTGGAATTCGAGCGGCCAAAGACGATGTCGTCGGCCTCGCCCAGTTCCTGGCCTTGACGAATGAGCTCGGCCACTGCCGGCGGCAAAAAGAACGTGCCGGTGCGCGCCTTGCCCGTCAGCGTTGCTGATTGAACAACGATCCACGAATAAGAAGTCAGTCCATTGTCTCGCGCTTGCACTCCGGCTTCGATGCCGATCCAGTAATCAGCTTGCGGATGAGCCGCCCGCGCGTTGCGTACTCGATTCATTGCGCCTTGCAGCGTTTCTTCGTCGGACATGGGCTGCTGAGCCACATCCGAGGGAGCGGCGATGGGCACGGCATTCAACTGGCTGCCGGGGAATAAGCGCTGAAAGCCGTTGATGGCGGCGCGCACTTTTACGGGATTGGTGGAGGCGATGACGAGTGTGATCATGAGCGGTGTTTCAGACTTCCGAAGTCTTCGGCGAAAGAAGTTCGCACGACTTCGGAAGTTTGGTCAGCGATCGATCAGCGGCAGATAGGTGTCGTGCAGCGGCGTGTCGATCACCCGCAGGGTTAGATTGATCTCGTGCGGCGAATTCAGGGTGCCTGCCGGATTAGAAACATTCACCGTGACTTTGCCGGTATATGTGCCGGGCGTGCCGGTATCAAATCCAGGGGGCGTGATCTGAAACGACTGCGGCGTGGTGCCTGCCGACGGCGACACGGTAACCCATGCCCCTGTTTTGCTGAGCGACCAGGTTAACGCATCGGGCCAGGTCACGCTGGCGGGTTGCAGCGTTAGGGATGAGGGTATCAGCCGTCCTTCAGGGATGCTGTACAGAAAGAGCATGGCAGAGGGCAGGTTGCCCAACTGGGGTGGATTAGCCTGGCTCAGATAGATGGTATCACTACTCGACACGACCGTGCTGCCGCTCTTTAGCTCGATGGACACGGTGTGAGAGCCGACGCCGTCTTTCAAGACCCAGCTCATGTTGTTGGAAAAAGTCTGCCATGCTCCCCAGTCGTCGTTATCATTCTTCAGACGCATCTGTTGAAAGCTGCCATAGCTGTAGAGCGAGACGCCGCGCGTGGCGGTGCTGGCCGCATCGCGATTGATGATGAGCGGATAGACGCCCTCACGCTGTCCAAAGTCTTGCGTCCAGTAATGATAGTACTTCGATCCATCCACGACAGCATACCCCACGCCGATTTCCCGACTGCCCGTGCTGAGGATGTTGTTGCGATGGCCGGTGCTGTTCATCCAGCCATTCATCACAGCTTGCGGCGTGGCATATCCGCCGGCGATGTTCTCGCCCGTGGCGCTGGGATAATATTTGCCGACGCGCGTCCAGGTGCCGCAGACATAGACCAGGTTGCCGCCCGAACGATCGTATGTGTCATGATCGAAGTAATTGTCCTGGCCCAGATCGGCGGAATGATAGCGCGCAGCTCGATCCAGGTCCGTGTTCCGCTTGTAAGGCGGCAGGCCGCGATTGGCGCGCTCTAGATTGACGAGATCGACCACTTGTTGTTCGTAGTCAGCATTCACGACGGGCTGATCGACTCCGCCGCAGCCGGAGAATTCAGGAGCAGTGGGCTGTGACGAAGTATCCGTCCGTGTAATGGAAGAAGTCGCCTCCCGCGGTGGAGGCGGCGGTGTGGCGGCCACTCGATCGAGTTGGGGAAAGATCAAGCAGACACTTGTTAGACCAGCCAGTACGACCAGCTGGCGTAATTTGAAAATGTGCTGCAACCCGTTCATTTATCCCTCCCTATGGCACAGGCAGCGACTGCCAGCCGCCGCCCCGATCGATCTCACAGTTCCACGTGCGCAGCAGACCTGCGGAACGCTGCGCACAGCGGATTTGCACCGTATTGTTTTTGGAATGCTCCACATACTTGGGTCCCACCTCTTGAATGACTTGTTTGCTCAAGTCGCGCGGCAGTTCCGCTGGTAGGTCGGTCACATCACAGAAGTTACCTTCAGTCACGGTACAGGACAGAGTGAAAGCGTCGGGAAACGTCGCCGTGGGATCACTATCGCGGATGTAGTTCATTACGCTGTCGGCGCTACCACTGCTCAGATGCATCACTTCGGCTGTGAGACAGCCGCTCAATAGGACGCTGACGCTGAGGATCAGTGCGCTGCTCTTGTTCATGCGTCAGTCTCCCAATCGATTTGACTGGCCGGAATGCCGATCGCGCGCGCGTACGCTTGCGCTTCAAGCTGGCCGGCCCGATCGCCTTTACAGTATTTGAAGACACGTTGTGGAAAGATCACATAGACCTTGTCGTTCAGCCGCGCATCGATATACCAGCCCGGTGACTTGAGCGTGCGGCTGAGTTCCTCCGCGAGGGCATCCGCTTGATCGTCATCCACTTCAAATGAGATAGCCGTCCACACCTTGGGTTGATATTCGGCCGCATGGGCGACATTCCATGTTTCCGTCCGGGTGATGCGCAGCCGTTGAAGCACCTCGAGCTGGGTGAGACTCTCTAAGAGCAGTAGACCGTGAAGCATAAACACTACCTCGTGTAATCAACGTTTGATCACGACCAGCGGCGGATAGGCCTCGGTGGTGATCGTCGCGGCATAGCCTGGCGCGGGCGGTGGCGGCGCCGATTCGCTGGAGTAAATGCTAAACTGGATCGAGCCGGGAACCGATCGGCCCGTCATGAACCGCCCGGCAAACGATCGCGCATAGTTTTCCACATCCTGTACGCTGTCCCATTCGTAGTAGCCGGCGGCATCGCCCGTGGTCTCAGCCATCATCCAACGTTTGCTGCGAAAGCCGGGCAGACCTACAAAGCAGGGCATGGGCAGCCAGGAAAACAGTTGGTTTACGTGCGGCGACATGCCTTTGACGTGAAAGCGCGGGATGAAGACTGCGCCGGGCCGCGCCGGCCGATCGGGTGAAGGTGTTACTTCCACATAGCGAAAAACACGGAAACGACAGCCGCGTTCGTCGATAAATACATCGCCTACCCGCTGCTGCGAAAAATGCACGCGACCTGTCAACGCATAACGCATGGTCTGAAACGCTGCGGCCACGGGGTTGAGGCTCACGCCCTATCTCCTGGTTGGGTGTAGGGCAACATCGCTTCCACTTCGATACGCGCCAATTCCAGGCGATAGGCCCAATGCTGCGGATCGTCGTCGAGTTGCTCGCTCCATTGAGCGACGCCGCCCGCTTGTGCGACCTCGGTCGGAAACCGATCGGGCGTTTCAAATTCCAGTCCTTCCGTTTCGAGATGGCCCAGGGTGAAGCCGCCGCGCTGCGCCAAGTAGAGCGGCCACGTGACATCGTTGCTAATTTGATCGTCGAGACAGCCGGTCACGATCGCTTCGGCGGCGCGCCGCGCGAGACCACGCGCCCCGGCGCCGGTATCCCAGGCCCAACCGCTCACCCGCTCGAAGACGTGATTGATAATCGCTTCCGTGTCGCGTTGAATCCGCGGATGGGTGGCAAAGGCGCGCGGCGTGCGGCCCAACACGGTGAAGTCATATGCGCCAATCTGCTGCGCCACGTCACTCAACTCTTGTGGATGAAATTCCATCCAATGGAGAATGCGATCGAAGTCGCAGTAGAGGATGAAGGGGCACGGACCCTGCAGTGCCAACTCCACCGCCGCACGACGCAACCAGCCCACCTGGTTCAAGCCCAAACGGCGCGTTTCAGCCACCAGGCGTACCCCATGTTGGGCCAAATATTCGATCGAGGAGGGCGCCGTGTCCGCATTGGCGAAGACGGCGATCTCGGTAAAGACTTGCTGCAAGCGCGGCATGATCCGCACCGTTTGATCGAACAACGTACCGGAGGGATCGTGCTGAATGAGCGTGAGGGCGACATCGCTCATACCCCGTTCCATTCCGGTTGATACTGGGCCACGCCGGTGACCTCCGCGAATGCGCCGGGTTGCAGTTCCAGGATCATAAAGGCTTCTTCCGGCGCGTTGTATTCGTTGTCAATGCCGCGCGGCTTGGCGGTTACGAATCCAAAGCGTGGATAGTAATTGGGATGTCCCAGGACCACCACGCGCTCATGTCCTAACTGGCGGCATTCCTCCAGGCCGGCGTTCATCAAGGCTGTGCCGATGCCCTGCCGTTGATAGTCGGGTAACACCGACAGGGGGGCCAGCCCCAGAGCGACCCACGATCGATCGGGTCCCTGGATGGTGGCCGGCGAGAAGAAAATATGCCCTACAACCTGACCGCTGATCACGGCGACCAGGGAGAGCGTGGCGGCGCCCCGCGCGCGCAGGGCATCAATGGCATTCGCCTCGCCTGATCCGCCAAAGGCTTGCTCGTTGACGAAACGGATGGCCGCCATATCCGTTGGTGCTTCGTGTCGAATGATCACGGCATAGTCCCCATTTCTTGGTGGGATGGAACACGAAGTCCCATCTTTTTGGGAGTCCCCGTTTCTTGGTGAACCGGACTCGTCATCCTCGTTTAGAGCGAATTCCACTTTGGTTTACGACTTCGCTCCCGCTGGATGGTCACATCCAGCGGCTCAAACGGCGGATGGTCACATCCGCCGGGAGCAAGAAACACCGTAAATCAACCTGGAAACTGCTCTAGTGCGCTTGAATCAATTCCAGGTCACGCAAAATGCGCAGGGCAGTTTCTTTGGCGCGCACATTGTCGCTGACACCTTCCGGCAGCTCCAGGTTGGTGGCGAAGATGTAGACCTCGTTGTCTTTTTCCACATAGCCCACGAACCAGTTAACGCCGGGTTTCACGCGCAGCTGGGTTCCCGTCTTGCCGCTGAGTTGCGAGACGGGCGTCTGGTCCAGGATCAAAATATCCTTGACGATGTCCAGGGCGCGTTGTGAAAAGGGCAGATCGTTCTGATACAAGCGCTTTAGAAATTCTACCTGCTCGTCGGCCGAAATGCGCAGTGCCCCGTCCAACCAGAAGGAATCAATCTTGCCGGTGATGTCGTGATTGCCGTAGCGGACGGCCTCGACGTATTTTTGCATGCGCTCCGCTCCCACGCGCCGCGCCAGCTCCTGGTAGTACCACACCACCGAATCCTGGATGGCCGACCTTAGCGTATGATCTTGCTGCCAGGCCGGAATACCATAGGATGTGCCGTCCCACTTGATCACCGTCTGCTCGTCGGGAATGACGCCAGTTTCCAGGCTGATCAACGAGTTGAGAATCTTAAACGTCGAGGCGGGCAGAAAACGCTCGGTGCTGCGCTCTGGATTGTAGCGCAGCGTGTGATTGCGTTTGAGGTCGTACAGCACGAAGGTGCCGGGCGCGCCGTTAAAGTATTTTTCGAATTCCGGTTGGGTTTCCGAGGTGGCGGCCGCCGAACCCGCCGTGGGAGTCGCCGTGGAACGATCGGGTGTGGCGGTGGCCGGCGTGCAGCCTGCCAGCAAAGCCACCACGCTCAAGAGGATCCAACTCCGGCAGAGGTGAAAGCGTGAAGTCAAATTGTTCCTTTCGTAAGTCAGGCTCCGGTAAGAGGCGTAGTGTGTTACGCCTCAGTCCATTTCTTAACGAACTCTTTAGCCAGCTTGCGCGTCTTGGGGCTGGCGCAATCGAGCTGCTGCTGTACGAAGGCCAGGATGCGATCTTGATCGCGCGCGGCCGTGTCCGCAAAATACTGGTCGAAGGATTGAATGGCATAGCTGATGATGAGCGCCTGCCGATCGGGTGGAAAATGCGTCTGCGGAATGGTCAGCAGGCGTTGGGTGATCTTGCTTTGCAGCTGCGGCTTGGCGCGGGCGATTTGTCCCGAGACGCCTGCGACGTGTGAGGCGACCATCACGCTTTCATCATCCAGCAGCTTGTAGAAGGTGTTGAAGGCCTTAGCGAAGTGGCCCTCGTCACCCGCCGTCACCAGATTGGCGAGGGCGTGAATGGCCACGTACTTGGAGAAGCCGTTGTCGCTGCGCAGGAGCTTGACGAAGTAGGCCCAGTGCGGCAGCAGTACCGCCGGATGCTGCTCGCTCAGATAGAGCACGGCTTTGGAACTGCTCTCGCGAATAACCGATTTCTGCGTCTTGGGCGAAATGCCCTGCAGCAAATCTTGCAGAGCGTGTTCGTGGCGCAGGGCGTGCTGGGCCAGCATCTCAGGGTTCATCTGCTTCATCCTTTCAGAACAGTGCCGGTTGCAGCGGCGGGGCGGGTTCGTAAAACGGCATGCGCGTGGCGAGGCCGTGATGCTCACAGGCTTCGGTGAAGATCTGTTCCAGGCGCTTGGCCGCGCGGGCCGTTGCCGAGTAGCGTGCGCCAAACTGCTGTTCGTATTGTCTGCGTAAGCCGGGAAACAACCGATCGAGTTGGGTATAGTAATACACGCGCTGTCGATCGCGCAGCGTCATGCCGAATGAAGCGAGAATATACGTTGCGCCGCAGGCTTTCGCGCGAGCCACAAGCGCCGTGATATTCTCCGGCTGGTCTTCGATGAAGGGCAGGATGGGCATCATGAGCACGCCGGTCAAGAGGCCGGCTTCCGCCAGTTTGCGCAGCGCCGCAAAGCGCCGTGAGACGAGCGGTGCACCGGGTTCCACTTTCCTGCCCAGCTCATCATCCGCAGTGGTAATTGTAAAGCTAACCGCGGCATACACCTGTGCGATGTGCTGCAGGGTATCCAGATCGCGGACGACCAGATCGCTTTTGGTCAGCGCGTGCAGGGGAAATCGCTGTTCGGCGATCACTTCCAACGCCTGTGCGGTGAGGCGGCGGGCGGCCTCGACTGGCTGATACGGATCGCTCATGGAGCCGGTGCCGATGGTGCCGATGACGCGCTTGCGCGGCAGTTCCTTCTTTAGCAGGTCGATCGCGTTGACCTTCACCAGCACGTCGGTGAAATTCTCGATCTGATAACACTCACTGCGCGAATCGCAATAGATGCATTGATGCGGACAGCCACGATACAGGTTCATGGTGTACTTGATGCCGAACCACGGATCGGGCCGTTTGGCCGAGGAGAGCAAAGTCTTGGCGGTGACTTCACGAATCATAAGTTCACCGGCTTGCGCACAGCCGCATAAGAATATGTCTGTAGTTGGTGATCGACACTGTAGTCGGGAGCATAAAGCTGTTGTACCTCTTCCAGCGGTGCCATCATCTGCGCTTGCTTGTAAGCGGCTTCCAGCAGATAGTATCGATCTTTGCGGGTGAAAACCACCCAGGCATGATAATCGCCCGATGGATTGCGGAGATACGTCTTACCGACCATGAACTCGGCGGTATGGCCCAACTCGATCAGCTTGCGCCACGCCCACAAGGCATGATCTTCGCAATCGCCCCGGCGCGTTCGCTCGAACTCGATCGGATGCTGCCAGTAATCGGGGGTGTGAAATTGCTTGGGGTCGATTTCATAGGTGCACGCCTGCAGCCAGCTGCAGATCTCGTCGATCGAACGGGCGGCCACGGCGCTCTCTTGTTGCAAGTACCAGTTGAAGTCACGCTTCGAACCAGCCCCAAAGTATTGGGGCGCCTTGCGCACAGCCTTCTTGCCCCATGACCCTCTTACACCTTCGCCTGCCGCCCAGACGCCGCCCAGCCCACCGAACAGGCCGCTGAGTAGCGGTAGTGTCACACAGAGCAAAAAGAAACTATCTTTCACTGCCTGGACCGCCAGCGCCAGGAGAAGCATGAAAATGATCATCCCCGTTGATAACCCATAAACCGCGCCTTGGGTGAAGCCTTGTTCGGGTGAAAGATAAATCCGCCGGGAAGCGACGGCATGGCGCCCTAGCTTCATACAGAGGGCCACACCACCCAGAAAGAGGATCATTAACACGAAGAAACCAAGTGCTGTCATATTACCGTCTGCTCACAATCGCGTCTCGCGCCAACGATTGTACCATCGAGCGTCGCTTTCAAGTAGAACTGCTGCTGAAAACGACTTCCGGGGCGGCTTCACTTTGATAGGCGCGGCGTTGTCGATCGAGCATAGCAGTGGTCGGCGAGAGCGGACAGTTGGCCGAGGAGAGCCAAGTCTTGGCGGTGACTTCGCGAATCATAAGCCCACCGGTTTGCGCACAGCCGCGTAGGAATACGTCTGCAATTGTTGGTCGACGCTGAAATCAGGATCGTACAGACGCTGGACTTGCTGCAGCGGCGCGATCATCTGCGCTTGCTTGTAAGCGGCTTCCAGCAGATAACGTCGATCTTTGCGGGTGAAAACCACCCAGGCATGGTATTCCCCTGATCGATTGTGGCGATAGGATGTGCCGACCATGAACTCGGCGGCATACCCCAGCCCGATCAGTTTGCGCCACGCCCACAAGGCGTGATCTTCGCAATCGCCCTGGCGGGTTAACTCGAACTCGCTGGGATGCTGCCAGTGATCAATCGTGCGAAACTGATCGAGATCGGTTAGATACTCGCACGCTTGCAGCCAGCGACAAATCTCGCCGATCGAACGGGCGGCCACGGCGCTGTCTTGCTCCAGATACCAGCTGAAGTTGTGCTGCGAGCCAGGCCCGAAGTATTTGGGCGCAATGAGCAGGGCCTGCTTGCACCACGGCACCAGACAATCTCGCGCCGCCCAGTAGCCACCCAACCCGCCGAGTAGGCCGCTGAGCAGCGGCAGGGTCAACCAGATCACTAAGACCGCCCGCCAGCCCTCGAAGAAGCGATTGTCTTTCACCGCCTGGATAGCCAGCAGGATGAAGAGCATAAAAAATATAACGCCGATCGTCAGACCGTTGGCCGCGCCCAGCTTGAAGCCCTGACTAAGTGAGACATAGTTCCGCCGGGAAGTGACGGTATCGTACCCCATCGTCGCACAGAGGACCAGGTCGCCTGCGAAGAGGGCGACCAGTAAGAAGAACCCAGGTGTGGTCATGTCATCGTTTCTATGCTGCTGACGCGCTTTGTTTTTTCTAAATAGACCAGGGTCACTTTGTCCGTCAAGCGCGCGGTGCGGAAGAGACGATAGCCCTGTTTTTGATAGAGATGCAAGTTGCGCGCGCTGCCCGTGCCGGTGAACAATTCGTAACGCTGTACCGTGGGGAAGTGCGCTTCGAGCGCGCGCAGCAACTGTGTACCAAGTCCCCGGTTTTGACAGTCGGGGTGCACGATCAGCCGCCCGATGAAACACGTCCCGTCCCGTTCGTAACCGCGCACTGCGCCGACGATTGTACCATCGAGCACGGCTTTCAAGTAAAACTGCTGCTGAAAATCGGCTTCCAGCTCAGCCAGGGTCTGCGTGAGCGGCGCAATAGTGTCATCGTCGTATAACGCCGCTTCGCTTTGATAGGCGCGGCGCTGCAGATCGAGAATGGCGGAGGCGTCGGCGAGAGAGGCTGGTTGGATGAGCACGTCGTATAAGCGCATGACTATTTCGACTCCAACAGTTGGAATGAATCCAAAAACACGGCGCTGTTTGGCGAAAGTGGGATCGAATTTGAATCGTGGACTATCACCTGAAGGATGCGATTTCCTATCACGTAGAGACGCGCCTCGATGAATGGTGACAGTAGCGCAGCCGTGGTGCGTATGTGTAATTCGCGGCCTGGATACTTGTCCAGCGTGATGTCTGCCGCGTCAATCACTTCGCCACCGGGTGGAATCAAAGCTTGCTGTAGCTCATCCAGTTTTTGATCTGCGTTGAAATCGGAGGCGCTCCCATTGGGTAAACTGGTAACCAAGACCGTGTAAGTGAAACCTTTATCTCGGTAGCTGACGTTGTCCCCAGTCCCTTGAGTTTTGACGTCGGGCATACCTGGGAAGGCTGCTGCGAAGAAGCCATCTTCTGACTGATAAGTTTGCCAGCCGAGCCGTTGCGCTGGGCTAAGAAAAATGCCCGATTGAATGGCAAGGTACCCACTCACCAGGATCGCCGGCAGATAGAAGACCAGGACGATCGCGTGTGCCTCTCGGCGAAAAGGACGCTGCCCCAGACCTGCCTTGAGCAGCGCCGTAAACAAAAAGAGCGATCCCATCACAACCAATGCGACGACGATGACCAATCCGATCATGAGATGAGTACTGTCCACCGCAGGCGGCAGAACCATTCCGTGGTAGCGCGGAATCCCCTGCGGAGCTGGAGGAGTCACACGGCCGACCGCCGCACTGGGCAAACACTCGCCTGACAAGGCCTTTGTCTCAGCCGCGGGCAACGCGGGCATATCCATCACGTAGATGTTGAAGTGATCTCCCGGCGGAGAATCACTTTCGCGCAGGGAATGAAAGGCAATCCGTGTGCCATCCGGTGAGAGCCTGGGACTGGTGTGTGATTCATGGTTATTCGTCAATTGAAACTCTGCACCATCTGCCAGGCGGACCGCCAACAGCTGACCTGTGCCGGAAGAATCGTCGCGTTTGACCAACAAGAACTGTCCATCAGGCGACCAGCCAAAGGGATAGATATCTTGTTTGGCTTGCAACAACAACAGTGGCTGGGTCCCATCCTTGCGACTGACCCAGACTTCGCTGCCGCTCAGCCCAACACCATTGGCATAGGCCAGACACTGTCCGTCGGGCGACCACGTGGCGTAGGCGCCTGGCCCGATCGGTTGCGGCGGCCCGCTGGGATGACCCCCTTCCATGACCAGCGCATGAATTTTTCCCCCAGTGCGTCCGCTGGTATCAAAAGCGAGAATTCGTCCGTCAGGTGACCAGGCCAACCGCTCGGCATTCGGGGCCGGCGTACAGGCCGTGGCTGGATCGCCATCCATGCGCTGTACACAGATGTTTTCGTGCACGACGAATGCCAGATACTTCTGATCGGGTGACCACGCGGGATCATGCGGGCTTTGCTGTTCGTTGGTCAGGCGTCGGATCTGGCCGTCGTTAACAGCAACACTGTACAGCTCATAAAGCTTACCATCTGGATGTTCGTGGTTTGACTGAAAGACGATCGCACGGGCATCCGGCGACCAGACAGGGTCGGTCGAGATCTCCGTGAAGTGCGTTAACTGCCGAAGTCCCGGCTCCGGCGTGTCGAACAGACGACCACCCGTGAGGGTCCAGGCGAGGAAGAGGTTGATAGCGCCCAGACCTAAAATGCCCACAACGATCATCAACCGGTGCAACCCGATCGTGCGGATCATGGTCCCAGTTTCTCCACTTCAAGCACCACTTTCACTACACGCACTTTCGTCCCTGCGGGCAGTGGCGCGTGACTCACGGCGCTCCAGACTTGTCCGGACACTTCAACGTGGCCGTCAGTGTGCACCGGGGTTTGCGTCTCGCCGATGACGCCCCACATCTGTTGCAGTGCTTGGGCATGCTGCACTTGATCGTTTACATTTATGCGAATAGCCCTATCGATTAGCGGCATCACGAACACCAAGCCGGGACCCTGGTCGCCGATATACCGACCCAGCCGAAAGATCGACAGCTTGGAATTTTCCGGCACGATCCGGATCGCGCTGGCGACGAGAACGATGAGCACGAGCAGACTGCATGCGGTCGCACCCAGCAGGATCATAAATGAATTGGACGTAGTGACCATGGTCATCTCCTGAGAGTGGGCGTTGCTACCCTATCAGCTGCGAGGTCGGGATAGCCTCACAAATCGCGCACGAAGTGATTATCTTGATCGACCAGAATGATTTTCGGCGCAATGGGTCGATCGGTCAATTCGAAGCCCATGATGATGATCTCCTCGCCGGCCTTAACCAAATGCGCCGCTGCGCCATTCATGCAGATCGTGCCGGAACCGCGCGGCCCGACGATCACGTACGTCTCCAGGCGCGCGCCCGAGGTGTTGCTGACGACCAGCACCTTCTCGCCCGGCCACAGCCCGGTTCGTTCGATCAAATCTTCGTCGATGGTGATGCTGCCAATGTAAGCGAGGTTCGCTTCCGTCACAGTGGCATTATGAATTTTGGAACGGACCACCCAACGCATAACCTTGTCCTTGTCTACTGACTCATCGTTTGTTTGAAAAACTCCAGGGTCAACTCGCGCGCCTCAGCGCTGAGGGTGTGGCCGACGCCGGACAGGACGCGCAGCTCGACCTTGAATCCAGCGCGCTGTAGGCCCTGTGCGAACTGCTCGATCTGTTCCACGCCACCCAGATGATCGCCATCGCCCAATACCACGAGGAAGGGAATATCCTTCGCTTGCGCTTCAGGTTGATCGTAAGTCACCGCGGATAAAACCGCAACCGCCGCCACCTCGTCTGGATAGGCCCAAGTATAACGCTGGGCCAGGTGTCCGCCTGCCGAAAAGCCCGCCACAAATATGCGCGGCTTTACACGGACTTCAGCCTGTACCTGTACGCTGACCTCGTGCAGTGACTTCTTCATCACGTCTTGCTCCCAGCCGCCATAGGGATCGTTGAGCGATGGGCAGACCAGCACGAATCCGGCTTGATCGGCATAAGGTTGCCACGCGTTGAGACAATCGTGAGCCGATCCGCCGTAACCATGCAATCCCATGAACAACGACCAGTCGCGTTCAGATGTGTACTGCTGCGGCAAATACAGATAATACTCGATCGGTTCTGCGCGCACATACGGCTCCGCTTGAGGCCGCAATGTGTAAGATCGTACCGGCGTCGGCGTCGGGCCGGCGCAACCGCTTGTGCTTAAGGCGATAACGAAGAGGATCACGATCGCAACGCAGGCCGATCTCAGGGTGGACATACGGTATTCCATTTCCTGTATCAAGCACGGGCCAGTGCGGCCAGGACTTCCCGTGTGGACCTGATGGCGGCGTACTCATCTTGCAGATTGGCCAGCGACAGCGCGTGGACTTCCTCGGCCGAGCGTAGCACACCGTTGAAATCGGGACGCGCAAAGGTCGCGGTGGCATCCGCTACGACGATGGTGTTGAATCCCAGGTTACCAGCCATGCGGGCGGTGGCTTCCACCGAGTTGTTGGTGATCACGCCGGTGATGATCAACGTGTCGATTCCGGCGGCCCGGAGATCGGCCTCCAAGGTTGTGCCGATGAACGCGCTGTTCGTGGTTTTATCGACGATGCGTTCGAGGGGCAAGGGTGCGACCGGCGGTTTAAACTCGTTGCCGGGTTGTTGCGGGCGATACGGTGAGTGGGGTTCGCGCGACATATGGCGCACGTGAATGATGGGCCGCTGCGTGGCGCGCCATACCGCCAACAGCTGCGCGATATGGTCTTCAGCCGCCGGATTGTTGCGCGGTCCCCAGCGCGCCCACTGGGGATGATCGATGGCTTGCTGCACATCGATGATGAGCAGCGCGGCTGTGTCTGGAACCAACATGAAAGTTTTACTCCTCGGTGAAATGGTGCGAGGTCAGCACGGTGCGCTCAGGCTACGAACCAGCAACCCCCCGGTGCAAAGAGCGCCTCGACACTTTCCGCTAGGCAGCTGGGGCCGACCGGGAAAGATGACTGCTGGAAGACTTCTACTCCTGAGGCCAACGCCCGCACCAATCACGACTTGGCGAATGTCGCGGGCTTGTTGAAGTAAAGATGCATCATTCAATCTAATCTGCTACTTTGCGGGAGTGCTGTGTCAACACTCCCGCAACTTGATTTACTGCAATATGCTGGGTAGGAAGACTTGGTAGCCACTGGCCTTGACACTCACCTGGGCCTCGCCACTCGCACCTTCCTGAGTTGTAACTAGCACATGATTGGTGAGTGTGCCACTGTAACCTGGTGTGACGGTAACAGCAATGAACTGGGTCCATACATGGCCGGGTGCCAAATTGGTGACCGGCCAGGTTTGGATGCCAGTGGGCATGACATGCGAGGGCAATGTATCGGTGACCATGCCGTTTAGGCTGACGTCCCCAGTGTTTGTGACGCGGATGGTGTAAGTCAGTTGTGCACCCGCCGGTACGGGATCCGGGTAGACCTGCTTGCCAATGTCCAACGAGATTTGCGCTGGCTTCTCAATAATGGCATGCGTGACTGATGAAAAATCTGGAGAACAAGTGCCCGTATCGTTCCAGCCTCCGAAGTATATGGATAAGATGGCATGGTCTTCGCCGCAATGCCAGTTATTAGGCTCGCCAGGAGCCCAATTGGTATAATTCGACTGCTCGCCGCTCACCCACCCCCATTGTCCTTCAGTCACCACGTCGGTATAACCAATCCAACGGTTAAATCCAGTACCAAAGACTGTGACCAGCCAGATTTGTTCCGCTTGGTCATTGATGGTGACCAGATGCGCGCTTTCAGTAATGGCGATCGTTTCACATGCAGCGAAAGGCGCACACTCAATTTCCTTATACTTGTGTCGGTTGGCCGGATTGAAAATCCAGGTTGGCTCTTCATCTTTCTCAATGATGGCCTGCGTGGTTGACGACCACTGTGCGTCACAGGTGCCGATATCGTCCCATACCCCAAAGTAGAGTGTCATGAGGGCGTGGTCTTGATCACAATTGTAATTGTTAGGTTCACCCCGCGCCCAGTTGGTATAAGTTGAATGTTCGCCACTGGCCCATTTCCACTGACCTTCAGTTTCTGCATCGGAATAGCCAATCCAACGATTCGCTTCAGCACCGAAGGTGGTGATTAGCCAGATTTGTTCGGCTTCATCATTAATGGTGACGAGATGAGCGCTTTCGCTGATGGCGTTCGTCTCACAAGCTGCGAAAGAACTACACTCGATTTCCTTATACCGATGTCCATTAGCGGAATTCGTGATCCAGCCCGTGCTGGTAATTGGAGCGAAAGGCCCCGCAGCCATATCAGTGATAAGCGAGGATCGCCCAGGGTCAGCGCTATCACTGGCGAACACCTGGGTTGTTATTAGTAAACTGACAAGGCACAGAGCCAACGCGGCGATAACGGATACTTGCGGCGAGAATAATAACTTGCGCGTTATGGTGGAATCTCCTGAAGTCAATAGTTGCATTGGGGTAAGCGCAGACCATGCTTACTAAGGGAAAACAGCGTTACTCGATCCAGCGCGCCACCTTGGAATCCGTCCCGAGAATGCCGGGGACTTCCACCATCCGATCGATCACGGCATCCATCTGTGCGATGTCCTCACCTTCGACGATGGCAATCGCATCCGGTGTGCCGAAGAGGGCGTCGGCTTTGACGACACCCGGAATCTGGCGGATGGCGTGCACGACCTTGCGAGGTTGATTCGTGGTGATGAAAACGTAAGCCCAGACTTTCATGGTTTATCGCCTGCCTGATAGAGTAGAAAAAGAAGTAATTGCGTTCTCCTGCTTGAGGATCATGCGCAATGCTGTTTTCGGCAGATCGCTTCTATCACTTCACACACCACAGCTCGGTCTGCGGCGTGCTGAGCCATTCAATGCCGTGGGGCGTGACCAACACGTCTTCTTCCAGGCTGACGTAACCCCGTTGGGGGACTTGCACGCCGAGTTCCAGCGTGAAGATGTTGCCGACTTCCACTTCCATATTCGGCGTCTCGCCATAGCGTTCCCAGCGAGGCCCAAGCAGTGAAGCGCCATCGTGCACGGTGCGTCCGATGTGATGGCCGGTCGCATGTTGATATTCGGGATAGCCCGCGTTCACCACATGCGAGCGCGCGGCTTGATCGACCTCCCAGCCCAGCACGCCGGGTTTCAAGACTTCGGCCGCGGCCAGAATTGCGCCGCGCACCGTATCGAAGGCCCGCTGCACGTCGTCCGGCGGTTTGGTTTCGCCCTGATCGAGGAAGTACCACATGCGCTGGAGGTCGGAGACAAAGCCATCTTTGCTGACGCCAAAGTCGATCTGTAAGGTGTGCCCGCGTTCGGTGCGATTGTCGCCGGGAGCCGCATGGCCGATCGAGCTATTGGGGTGCGCATTCACGATCGGGCAGAACTCCATCTCCCAGGCAGTCGCCAGTTCACGATCGGCCAGGCGATCGTACATGAAATCGCGGATGTCTGTCTCGCGCAGGCCTGCGCGCAGAAAGCGCGTCACTTCACCAAAGATATCCAGCGTCACCTTAATCGCCGCTTTCACGCGCTCCGCTTCCAAATTCGTTTTGCGGCCGCGCAGTGCCGCGATGATGTCTTCGGCTGAGATGAAGCAGGACGCATACGGCGTGCCATCCAGTAACCGGAACAATTGCGTCCACAGGCCGTGGGTCAGACCGTCGGCTGCCGAATCGTTTTCGCTGTAGTTAATGGCAATGCACTGCGGGTTAAGGCGCTTCAAGGTGTCCACCAGCACCGGGCGGATACTTTCGTCGTAACCGATCACTTCCTGGTAGGCCCCTGTCTGTTCAATGTTGTCTTTATCAAAGCGGCCGACAAGCGCAATGCGTTGACCGCGTTGGGTCAGGATAAAGGCTGAATGCCACGTGACTTGCAGCGCCGGGCTGACAACGAGTGACAGGCTGGGATCGTGCATGTGGCTTGTCTCGCGCACGAAGGTCAACCACATATCGACGTCTTTCTCCTGCAGAATCTGCACGGCCTGATCAACTTTTTCAAGAACGATTTTGCGATCGGACATGAGGTGGGCTCCTGAATGCGGATTGGGAAGTTGGGCAGGTAATACGCCAGACGGGTGTGAGATACCTCAGCAGCGATTCCACTGAATTGCGCTTAGCTGACAATTCGACGGTAAATCGCGTCAAGCTCTTCTTCAGAATAAAAATGGATCATGATCGTGCCGCCCTTCTTGGAGCGCGACAAGATCACTTTGGTTCCCAGGGCCCGGCGCATGCGTTCTTCCAGCGCGCGCGTATCGGCGCCGCTGCCGCGATGATGTGCGGAACCTGCTGCTGATTTCTTGGCAGACGGATGATCTTCCATCAAGCGCCGCACCAGCTCTTCAGTTTGGCGCACCGAGAGGCCGTTCTTGACGATCTGGCTGAGCAGCCGTTGCTGCACGGCGGCGTCGGTGATGGTCAATAGTGCCCGCGCATGTCCTTCTGAGACCAAGCCATCGGCCAGCCGGGCCTTGATCGCTTCCGGCAGTTTGAGCAGGCGCAGGGTGTTGGCGACTGCAACACGGCTCTTGCCCACGCGCTGCGCGATCTGATCCTGCGTCAGGCCGAACTCTTCGCTCAAATGCTTGTACGCCAGGGCCTCTTCCAGCGCGTTCAGATCGGAGCGTTGCACGTTTTCGACCAGCGCCATTTCCAGCATCTGCTGCGGCGCGACATCCTTGATCACCACGGGCACGGTTTCCAAACCGGCTAATTGGGCGGCCCGCCAGCGGCGCTCCCCCGCGATGAGGGTGTATTGGTCTTCACCGGCACGGGT